>CAIWZS010000520.1 GCA_903917235.1 uncultured Planctomycetaceae bacterium
CCGACGCGCTCGATCGCCTACACGCCCGGCGAGACACGCCTGGTTGACTCCGCACGTGAACGGGCGTCTGTTCGTCTTGTTGGTTGACTGACCCGCTGAAGAACATAAACGCCATGAGCACCTGGGACGATTGCCGAGCCGTGGAACGCGACTCGGAGAAGGTGAGCGGCGCATGGGTGTTTGCCAACACACGGGTGCCGGTGCGGGCCTTGTTTGAGAACCTCGAAGACGGGGCGACGGTCGATCAGTTCGTCGAGTGGTTTCCTGGGGGCACCCGAGAACAGGTCGAAGCCGTGCTTGAAGTCGGCCTTTAAGCCGTCAAGCGATACGGTGAAGCCGCGGCACTGAACGACCGCAGACCTCGATGTCTCGATCGGGGCCGCAGCAGGCGGCCAGCGCCGATATCACCCGAGGCCCTGGCAGCCGCCCATGCCGCACTGCGGTCGGCCACACATCTCCGCGGGAGCCGGCCCGCCGCCGCTCCCTGAAACGTGGCCCCGGACGACGCTCAAGAGCTTCGTGAGTTTCTTGCTGTGGCAGTGCGAGCACTCAGGCTTCTCGTCGCCGCGAATGAGCAGCTCGACTTTCTGACTGCACTCGTCGCAGGAATATTCGTACAACGGCATCGGCTTCGGCTCCCAAGCAATAAGAATCGCAATTTACATGGATACGTTTGACGCGATCAACCAGCGACGGTCGGTGAAGGCCTTTGACCCGAACCACCGGTTCACCGCTGCCGAGGAACGGCAGCTGCTCGAGGCCGCGATCCAGTCACCCACCTCGTTCAACATGCAGAACTGGCGGTTCGTGATCGTCCGCGACCCTGAGTTGCGAAAGCAGATCCGGGCGGCCGCCGTCGATCAGTCGCAGGCGACCGACGCGTCGCTGCTCATCGTGCTCACGGCCGACCTCAAGGCCTGGAAGAAATCCCCCGAGCGATACTGGCGAAACGCCTCGCCCGAGATCCAGAAGCTGGCCGTGGGCTGGATGGTGCCGTTCTACGAGGGCAAGGAACAGTTGCAGCGGGACGAGGCGATGCGGTCCTGCGGGATCGCCGGGCAGACGATCATGCTCGCCGCCAAGTCGATGGGCTACGACTCCTGCCCGATGATCGGCTTCGACCCGGTCAAGGTGGCCGAGATCATCAACCTGCCGAGCGACCACGTGATCAGCTTCATGGTCGCGGTCGGCAAGGCCGTGAAGCCCGCGTGGCCGAAGGGCGGCCAGCTCGACCTCGCCGAGGTCGTGGTCGAGAACCATTTCGCCTGACGCCGGCTCCACGCAGGCTGCTCGATGAGAACCCGCCGCATGCTCTGGACCCTGCTCACCATCGCGATCGGCGCCTACGCGGGGCTCTGCCTCGTGTTTCTCGTCTTCCAGCGGTCGTTCATCTACATGCCGACACCGGTGACGCCCGCCCACGCGCAGGCGTTCACGCTCGAGGTGCCGGGTGCGACGGTTCGCGTGTCCTGCCGGCCTCATGACGGCCCCCAGGCCCTCGTCTACTTCGGCGGCAACGCCGAGGACGTCGCCTACACGGTGCCGGAGTTGGCGGCCGCCTTTCCCGACCGGGCGATCTATGGCCTGCACTACCGCGGCTACAGCGGCAGCTCCGGCCGCGCGTCGGAGGCGGCGCTGCGGCGTGATGCCAAGGCCCTCTTCGAGTTGGTGCACGGTCGCCACCCCGACGTGATCGTCGTGGGTCGCAGCCTCGGAAGCAGCCTTGCTATCCAACTCGCCGCGGAGGAGCCCGTCGCGCGGCTCGTGCTCATTACGCCCTTCGAGAGCATCCGCGCGATCGCCCAGCGGGTGGCCCCCTTCCTGCCGATGCGGCTTCTCCTGCGAGACCCGTATGAATCGTGGCGCTACGCTCCCAACGTCACCTGCCCGACGCTCGTGATCGCCGCCTCTCACGACGAGATCGTGCCGCTGGCCGACACGCGACGGCTGGTCGCGGCCTTCCCGCCCGACGTGGCCACGCTGCGGGTCCTCGACGGCACCAACCACAACTCCGTGTCCGGCGAGGCCGGGTTCTGGGAGGCACTGATCAACGGCACGTGACCACCCGTTGCCCGCGATAAACACCGCCGACGGCATCCGGGCGGAGTTGGCGGGGAACAGGCAGCCATCAACAATCGGGAATAAGCGCGTTACCCGTTCGGGAAACACGCCTATTCCCGGCTGCTCATGGCGATTGAAAAACCATTGTTTCCAAGGCTTTTTTGGCCGCTGACCGCCCCCGGCCCACCTCCCGGGAGCCGGGTACTCTATTTTGCGATTATTGCTTCACGGGCAATAGTGCGGAAATAGAATACCCGCATGCCCCGGAAGCTTGGCCAACTCGAAACCGCCGCCCTGTCGCTCGCGCAGATGCGGAACCTCCGCACCCTGCAACTGGGCCAACTGGCCTCTGCGCTGCGCATTACGGCAAAGCAGGAGCGAGAACTCCTCAGCCGGATGTCGAGATCCAGCCTGATCGCCAAAGTCCGCAAGGGCCTCTACCTGTTTCCGCCGAGACTGCCTCTCGGCGGCATATGGACCCCCGACGAGGCCACCGCCATCAACGCCCTGATGGCGGACAAAAACGCCCGCTATCAGATCACGGGCCCGAAGGCGTTCAATCGATACGGCTACTCAGAACAGCTCTCCTCCCTGACGACGATCTACAACGACGCGATCTCCGGCGAGAGACGAATCGGCAGCATCTCGCTGAAGTTGATCAAGGTCGCCCGCGACAGGCTCGGCGGTGTTGAGAAGGTTCGGACGCCTACAGGCGAGACCCTCGTCTTCTCGTCACGTGCCCGCACGCTCGTCGACGCGGTCTATGACTGGTCGCTGTTCGACAGCCTGCCAGGAGCCTACGACTGGATCCGTGACGAACTCGCCGCCGGCCGGGTGACCGCAGATGAAGTGGCCCGCGCCGCCGTTCAGTTCGGGAACATGGGCACGATTCGCCGTCTTGGCGTGATCCTCGACCGCCTCTGTGCAAGCAAGGCCTCGCTTTCCCGTCTCGAGCGGGCTGTGAAGGCCACGACTGCGAAGATCCCACTTGTGCCCACGCGTCCCGCTCGGGGCACCGTCTTCAAGCGTTGGGGAGTTGTAGTCAATGAATGACCGGGATGACGACCGCATCAGTCTTCACGAGGACGTGCCGTTGTTCCGTGAATCGCTCGCCTTCACATCCGCCAAGACAGGCTTCACCGGCCAGGTCATCGAGAAGGACTATTTTTGCACCGTGCTGCTCGCGGACCTCGCCCGCCACGGAGGTGCAGATCTGATCTTCAAAGGCGGCACGTGTCTGGCGAAAGTCCACGCCGGCTTCTATCGGCTCAGCGAGGACCTGGACTTCGCGATTCCCTTGCACGTAAACGCCAGCCGTGCCGAGCGAAGTCGCGCGGTAGACGCAATCAAGCGTGCTGTGGCGGACGTATCGGGACGGCTGCCGTGCTTGTCGTGCCAGACCGAACTCAAGGGTGCCAACGACTCCACCCAATACAGCGGTGTCGTAACCTATCGGTCCGTCGCAACCGGGCAACAGGAAACCGTGCTCGTCGATGTGAGCGTACGCGAACCCGCCTTGATAGCGCCGGCCATACTCCCTGCCCGTACGGTCCTGCTGGATCCGATCGGTGGAAGGCCTGCCGTCCCCGACCTCCACGTTTTCTCCATCACGGCCATGGAAGCCATGGCGGAGAAATTCCGCGCCGCACTCTCGCGGCGGGACGTCGCGATCCGTGACTTCTTCGACCTCGACTATGCGGCGAGGCACTTGCCCGTGGACTTCGCCAGCCCGTCATTCGTTGGCATGGTGCGTCGCAAACTCGCGATTCCGGATAATCCACCGGTCGATATCGGAGTGGAGCGGATGACCGCGTTGCGGCGGCAGGTCGAACCGAAGCTCAAGACAGTACTGCGGGAGAAGGAGTTCCGCGACTTCGTGCTGGACCGTGCGATTGCGCTGGTTATGGAGATGGCGGCACGGGTCGCATGAGCGTCATCCACAGTGGCGGTTGAGCTGCCGGGCCTGAGCCCGGCGCGAGGCGTGGCTTTCCAATAGATAGACACCGCGGCCGACCAGCCACTGGGCCAGCGACACGCAGAGATGGCGAGCGCGCTGGCCTGCAAGAAGTGCCACAACGCGGGCCGGGCGATGCAGCACGGAGGGTCGGTCACGAGCCGTATCCGAAACGTCCGGTCGGGCTATCCTACGGCGATCGATCGGCCCCAACGCACAGCCCGCACGGAATCTCGATCGTGATTCGCATCGATCGCCGACAGATCGTGAGTGGCGCCGCCGTCGCAGCGCTCATGACCCAGGTAGGGCCGCCCGGCACGGCACCGGGTCAGGAGAGCGGCGGCGACGGGCCGCCCCCGCCGGCCGATCGGATCGCGGCGCTCAACGCTGAGTTTCGCGGGCTCTACTCCGCCAACCGTGACGAGCTCGTGACGGCCGTTCCACTCGCGGCCGCGACGCTCATCGGCACGGCCGAGATCGGCCGGATCGAGCACGGCCGCATCACTCGCGTCTATCCGGCGGCCACCGCCTGGGTAGCGCGCGTCAAGGGGCTTCTCCACGCGCTCATCGCCCTGCAGGCAACCGGCGCCCGCCTTGTCCGAGGCACCGACGCCGCCGCGGCCCGCCATGACGCCACACGGCTCGCGGGTATGCTCGAGGAATCGACGCGACTGGCCACCGGGCTCCCCGACGCGATGACCGCGGCCGCGGGGCGGGTACTGGCAGCCGCCGCGACCCTGTCGCGCCACTGGGCCGAGGAGGGGCGGGCCACAGCTGGCGACACACGGGCGGCGCTCGCACCGCTGCAGGGCGACCTCGAATCGATTCTCGACCAGACCGGCGCCGCCGTCTTCGCCGACGTGGTGGCGGGCCTCCGCGCGTTCCGCGACGACAGCCGCCCGGAGGACTGGGCCTCGTGCCTCGTGCTCGTGTGCGGTCCCCCCTTCGGCCGCCGCGACAGCATCGAAGTCGCCGCCGGGATGGAGGTGCTCGGTCGCGACGCCCTGGGCAAGCGGCTCCTCTACATCGACAACGTTTTCACGCTCGACGCCGCTGCAAGGCAGGCCGCGGGCTGCGTGGCCGACCGCGACCTGGGGACCGACATCTTCGGCGACCCGCTCCGCATGTGGCGGGATCTGCTCGGCGACACGTCCCGCCGCCGGGCTGGGGGCGGGTTCTTCCCGTTCATGGGCGTCGATTGACCGGGCCGCGGGGCTCCCCACGGCCTGGCCTCGGTCGCGGACCATCGCCCCGGCAGCATCGCCGTCACGATTCCCGGAACACGAAGTACACGGCTGCGCAGATGCACAGGGCCGCCCACAGGTAGTTGAGCTTCAGCGGCTGCTTCATGTAGAGCACCGCGAACGGCACGAACACGGAGAGCGCGATCACCTCCTGCAGGATCTTCAGCTGCCCGAGGTTCATCGTCGTGTAGCCGATCCGATTGGCGGGAACCTGCAGGAGGTACTCGGCGAGCGCGACGCCCCAGCTCACGAGGGCGGCGATGAACCATGGCCTGCCGCTCATGTCCTTGAGATGGGCGTACCACGCGAACGTCATGAACACGTTCGAGCAGATCAGCAGCAGCGTCGTCTGGAGCAGGACGGGCATGGTGTTTCCATAATCGTGTTGCTTACAACGGACGTATCGGCAGCGAGCGGACCCTGATTCGCTGGGGTTCGAGCACCACGACGGCGTTGCGTTCGATACGTGGTGTCATTTCGCCCAGATTGGCGAGCAACCGGTTGACCTGTCCAGTCGGACTGCGGGGTGTCGCTCCACAAAAAAGAATGACCGATGGTCAGGCTGTATTCCGCATCGCAAGGATCGTCCCGAAGTCGGTGTCGGCGGAGACGATCACGCGATCCTCTCGATCCGCGTACTCGAAGATCGTGACATCATCAGCGGCCGTGAGCCCGAGGTCGTTCCTGGTGGATTTCGCGGACATCGTCCTGACCCCAGTAGTGGGTAGGCCGCGTCGGTGGAACTTCTGAGCCCGCGCGAGCTACCCTTGTCGCGCGACGTGTGGTCCGGAGGGTCCCTGGAGTACGTGATGCGCATCCTGGCCGTCATGCTCATGCTCGCGAGCGTCGGGGGAGGCGTCGTGAACGCCCAGGTGGCCGACATGCTTTTTTCCGGTGGCGACATCCTCACGATGCGCGGACCGGCTCCGGAGTATGTCGAGAGCCTGGCGGTGAAGGACGGCACGATCCTGTTCGCCGGTGCGCTCGCCGATGCACGACGGCATGTCGGTCCGGAAACAAAGACGGTCGACCTTGCCGGGAGAACACTCCTGCCTGGATTCATCGACACCCACGGCCACTTCGTTTACTTCGGCAAGAATCTCGTCGACGCGAATCTCTTCGGCTGCACCGACATGGCCGATCTCGTCACGCGGATGCGGGCGCAGGCGGAGCGGACGCCGATCGATGGCTGGATCGTGGGCTTCGGCTATCAGGCCCGTGCCTTGAAGGAGGGTCGTCCTCCCACGTCGGCAGAGCTCGATCGGGTCTCGGCCGAGCGTCCGGTGATGGTGGTCGATTCATCAGGACATCTGGGCGCGGCCAATGCTGCGGCGTTCACGGCGGCGGGTATTTCCGGCGACACGCCGGATCCGACGGGCGGGATGTTCGCTCGCGGCACCGACGGCGCGTCGCTGCTCGGCCCGATGGAGGAAACGGCGCTCAACGCCGTGCGCAGCCGGAGGCCAGCCTTCACGGGGAAACTCGCCGCGGAGGCGATCACCGGTGCCGCAGAGGTGTGGGCGAGTCATGGCCAGACCACGGCCATGGAGGCGGGACTCGGACTCGGCAACGACGATATCGGCATCGTGCTCGAGGCGATCGACCGCAGGCTGCTGCCCATCGATCTCTATCTCGCCGCCAAGGATTCGGCGCTCGACGACACGCTCGCCGCCGCCTACGGCGTGGCCTCTCAGTACAACCCGCAGGCCGGTGGGATCGTCGAGAAGCTTCGTGCCGCGCGGCCCGATCTCGACCGCCGCTACGTCAACCGCGTGCGGCTCGGAGGCGTGAAGTTCTGGCTCGATGGCAGCCTTGATACGGCCTGGTTCACGCAGCCCTACACCCAAAACCCCCCGGGCAAGACCGGTGCCTTCGCGGGGTATCGGCAGATTCCCGACGACGTGCTCGATGCCGTGTTCGCCAAGTACTGGCCGACCGAACTCCAGATTCACATGCACATGAACGGCGATGCGGCCGCCGACCAGGCCCTCGCGGCGATCGCAAAGGCGGTGAAGCAGCATGGCATGCGCGACCACCGGCCCGTCTTCGTGCACGCCACGTGGCTGCGTCTCGACCAGATCGAGAAAATGCGTCAGTACGGCGCGATCCCCAGTTTTCTCACTGCGGGCATCATTCCCGGCGGCGACGCGGTCGTGAAGCTGTGGGGCCCGGAACGCTCTGCCGGTGCGATGGCCTCGCGCACCTTCCTCCGCGCGGGCCTGCCGTTCACCTACTCGCACGACGCGCCCGTGTCGCCCGTGCCGTCGATCCTCGCGCTCGTGGATGCCGGAGTGAATCGGCTCTCAGGGAGCGGGCAGGTGGTCGGGCCCGATGAGCGGATTCCACCCTACGATGCCCTGCGCGCCGTGACGGCGACAGCGGCCTACCAGCTCAAGGAGGAGAAGATGAAGGGCACGCTCGAGCCCGGCAAACTTGCCGACCTCGTCATCCTCGATTGCAATCCGTTGAAGGTGGAAGCGATCGCGATCAAGGACATCGTCGTGGTGGAGACGATCAAGGAGGGCCGGACGGTCTTCGCCCGCTGACAGGGCGTGGCCCCGCGAACCGGAATCGCTGACGGCAGGATCGCACGACTGCCGCCCGGGTGCTGCGCTGCATCCGTGACCGCAGCCGCGGCGCCCGCGCCCTGCTGGCGATTCACCGCCACCGCCGCGTGCCACGGATCCGTTGCCGTATCGGGATCAACGCAAGCCTTGGAGCGCGGCGGCGTGCTGCCACGCGAGGCAGGTGAGAGCGACCGCGGGCATGATCCAGATCGTGGCCAGCCGCCATCGGCGCGAGATGTTGGCAATCGATGCGAACCACACGAGCCCGATCGCCACGGTGATGTCGAGCACCCACTGAAACGGCACCGCGCCTGAGGCGCCGTTGATCCAGTCGACCATCGGCGCGACCATCATCCGCACGGGATCGTCGGCCGGCACGCCGATGAAGCAGGCCCCGAACACCCGTAGACCGAAGGCGGCAAACGGGATCAGCCCGACCACCAGTTCCACGCGGCGGGAGAGCTGCGGCAGCGGTGCCGCCCAGATGGCGGTCCAGAGCGTCGTGAAGAGGAGCAGGCGCAAGATCTCCATGATCGCCGAGTGTAGTGTCGAGGAGATCTCCGGCCCGTCATGGCTTGCCTCGCGGGCTCGACGTTACAATCGTCATCCATGCTCATATCCGGAGGCTTCCATCGATGGATTTTCTGTGGTTTCTCTTGATCGGTGTGGCGGCGGGATGGCTTGCGAGCCAGATCATGAAGGGGGGCGGCTCGGGGCTCGTCACCGACCTGATCATGGGCGTGATCGGCTCGATCCTCGGTGGGTTTCTCTTTGGCCTGCTCGGGCTCTCGGCCGATGGTGCGATCGGCAGCCTCGTGACGGCCACGGTCGGCGCGATCGTCCTCATCGCGGGCCTGCGGCTGATCAACCGCCGACGGATCTGAGCGGCCATCTGGCCCCGGTCGCCATACCCCTGCCGGTAGACCACGAGTTCCTCGAGTGTCTCGCTGTGCCGGGCGACGCCGAGGACCGTGTACTCGTTGCCCTTGTAGTGCCGGTAGCGGCCCGGCGTGATCTCAGCCATGCGTTGCCCCCGGTGCCCGTCAGCTGCGATTCATCCACGTGATCGAGAGCTGCAGCACCGTCGCGATCGAGACCCAGATGAAGTAGGGCACCTGCGCCACGGCCACCCAGCGATGGTGTGGCCAGACGGCCAGCATCATCCAGAGAATCGTGGCCCAGACGAGGAGAATGTCGACCGCCGCGAGCGGCAGGTTCCGCATGCCGAACTGGATCGGCGTGAAGAGCAGATTCGCCACGAGGTTGATTGCGAACGGGAGGGCCACCACGAGTGGGAGCCGATCCCGGGCGGCCTGCACGAAGACGTAGCCGAACGTCGCGAGGATCACGGGATAGAGCACCTGCCAGATGAGGCCGATTGTGCGCGGTGCGGGCGTCCACGACGGCTTGGCGAGGCTCTGATACCAGTCCATCCAGGGAACGTCTGGCATGTGTGGATCCCGTCGTGACGAGAGCCCCCGATGGCGGTGGGCTGGTACGATCGCGTCGTGATCATAGACACCCTTCCGCGGATTCCGCATGGCACGTAGCGTCGATCGTCGACCGGCTGCATGCGAACGCTCGCGCTGCGTCGGATTCGCCGGCAGTGTGACCACCACCGGGATCTGCGCCCGGGCATGACCATCGCGACCACCATCACCGAGGCGCTCGTCGTCGTCGATCTCCAGAACGACTTCTGCCCGGGGGGCGCGCTGCCCGTACGGGACGGCCATGCGATCGTGCCACTCGTCAATCGCCTGCTGGAGCAGGCAGCCGTGCGCGTCCTGACGCAGGACTGGCATCCGGTCGGCCACCCGTCGTTCGCCGCCAGTCATGCTGGTGCCGCCCCGGGAGATCGCACCATCGTGGGCGGCGTGGAGCAGACGCTCTGGCCGGTGCACTGCGTCCAGGGAACACCAGGCGCGATGTTCCACCCCGGCTTGCATGCCGACCGGGCCGACGTGGTCGTGCGGAAGGGGTTTCGACCCGAGATCGACAGCTACTCGGCATTCTTCGAGAACGACCGCACCACGCCCAGCGGTCTCGACGGCTATCTCCGGTCGCGCGGAGTCCGAGGCGTCGCCATCGTCGGTCTCGCGCTCGACGTGTGCGTCGCCGCATCGGCCGTCGATGCCGCTCGGCTCGGCTACGCGACGCGGGTGATCCTCGCCGCCTGCCGGGGCATTGATGTTCACGGTTCCCTGGCGGCTGCAACCGGGGCGATGCGGTCTGCCGGCGTCGTGCTCGACACGGGCGACGAGCCGTGGTGATGCTCCGCGCGGGCCCGCGTGGGTCGGGCCCCGGGTGGGAATCGGCGCGAGCAGTTCGTCGATCGGGCTCGATGATCGCGTTTCGTCGGTCGATCGTGCGGGGTATACTCCGTTGGAACCAGCGACGCCGGATCGTTCTTTTAAAGACGTCCCACGGGACGCGGCACCCTGCCCTCGTGTGCGGAGGAGCGTCATGCCTTGCGAACCGCTCTCGCCCCGCGGCGATCGGAGCCCGCGTCTGAACCGACGGGATGCCGTGCGTGCCGGGTCGATCGGCATGCTCGGCCTCGGGGAGCTTGCCCGGCTGCGGACCGCGACAGGCGCGTCCGGTCAGCCGTCCCGCGCGGTCATCTTCATCTTCCTCTCCGGCGGCCTCGCGCAGCACGAGAGTTTCGACCCCAAGCCCGACGGGCCGCTCGATATACGGGGCGACTTTGCGGCGATCTCCACGCGGTCCGCCGGCGTGCGGGTCTGTGAACACCTCCCCATGCTCGCGGCACGAAGCGAGCGCTGGGCGCTGTGCCGCTCGCTCACCCACGGCTCCAACGAGCACAGCGCCGGCCATCACATCATGCTGACGGGCCGCTCCGACCTGCCCGCCGGATTCGATCCGAGCAGGCCGAAGGCGTCGGACTGGCCGTCGATCCCCGCCCTCGTGTCGTCCGTGCTTCCGGGGCGAGACATCCTGCCGCCGGCGATCGTGCTTCCCGAGAAGATCGTGCACCGCACGGGTCGCACCGTCCCCGGGCAGTTCGCAGGCATGCTGGGACGCACGCGTGATCCATGGTTCCTCGAGTGCTCGCCGTACAATCCCGTCACCTACGGCGCCTATCCCGAGTACCTGTTTCACCACGCCACCGGGGCGGCGACGCAGGATTCGCTCGCCTTTCGGCCGCTCGAACTCTCGATTCCCCAGTCGCTCATGGAGGGGCGTCTGCTCGATCGGATCGGCCTGCGGGATCGTCTCGACCGGCAGCGGGCCGACCTCGAGAGGACCGCCGAGGAGCGGTCGTTCGACCGCTATCGCGGCATGGCCACCTCGCTCCTCCTCGACCCGCGTGTCTCCGGCGCCTTCGACATCACGCGGGCGGACCCGGCCCTGCGCCTGCGGTACGGCGAGAACGCATTCGGCTGGTCCCTTCTGCTGGCCGCGCGACTCGTGGAGGCCGGCGTCTCGCTCGTGCAGGTGAACCTCGGCAACAACGAGGCCTGGGATACCCATCAGTCGGCCTGGACGAACCTGCGTCGGTTCCTCCTGCCGCCGATGGATCGGGCCGTGTCGGCTCTGCTCGACGACCTCGGATCGCGTGGACTGCTCGAGACGACGCTCGTGGCGATGGCAGGCGAGTTTGGGCGCACGCCGAAGATCAGCACGCTCGCGGGAGCGACCGAGGCCGGCCGGGACCATTGGGGCCGTGTGCAGACGGCGTTCTTCGCCGGGGGCGGCGTGAGGGGAGGCGCGGTCGTCGGTGGGAGCGACCGTTTCGGCGGCGAACCGGCGAGCGATCCCCAGCGCCCCGAGGATTTCGCGGCGACGCTCTACCACGCCCTGGGCCTGCGGCCCGACACGGTGTGGCACGACGAACTCGGCCGGCCGTTCCCGCTGAGTGACGGGCGGCCGATCCCCGGTCTGTGGGCCGGCGCCTGACGTCGGTCGGCCTCCCGCCCCGCCAGCCGACCCGTGGCTTCGCCCGCCCGGGACGACCTGCGACCGATTTGCGGGGTAAGGTTCCAAGGACGGCCGTCGCGCGTGGCGGCCGCGGCATCCGGGCTGGAGAATCCGCCATGCGGTGTGGGACAGACAGCCCGCTGGGGCGCATTGTGTCGGCCGTGTGCCTCGCGATGGCCGTCGACGTGGTGTGGGCCCAAGCCACGGGTGGCACGGGAGCGGCCGCGGATCGTCCCTCGTCGGCGGCCACCGACGCGAATGACGCGGGCACCATCGACATCACGAAAGACGGATTCGCGTCACGGGTGAATCGTGACACCGTCTATCGCAACGACCTCATCGCCCAGAGGCTCGTGCCGGTGCCTCGATCGGAGCGGAAGGCCGGTCACGTTTACTTTCGCTTCCATTCCGGTCTCGCGCGACACGTCTGGAGCATCGCCACCGCCGACGGCGGATTTCGCTACGCGCTCGGCCCGGGATCGGTCCAGCAGACGCGGCAGTTCGACCCGCGTGCCTCGACGGAGGAGCGGCAGCGGGCGCTCCAGGCACGGGCGCCCGAGATGGCACGCCTGCTCGAGATCCAGGGCACCCTGCCGACGGTGATCCTCGGTGCAGACGAGCGTTGGGATGCGCACGTCGGGTCGAGCGTCGCGAGCGTTTTCGATCTCGATACCGGGCGTCGTTGGGAATGGCACGGCATCGACCCCGTCGGCGTGATCCACAGCGGCGGTCCGCGCTGGGCGCGACAGGGGTCGGGCTATGGACCGGTCGACCCCGTCCGGCCCCCGGTCCTGCCGGTGACCGCCGCCTTCTGTCCCTGCCCGTAATCCCGCCCGGCACCCCCAGCTTCCAGGCCGCCGATTGGCCTTCCGCCGGTCGGCACCTCCCGGTACCCTCCCCCGCCCCGACGACGGAGGTTGCCCATGATCTCGCCGCGACGCGCCGCTGGCCTCCGCAGCCCTCGATGCACCCTGTGGCTCACCCCCCTGCTGCTCGCGTGGGGGCCCGATACGGTGCGTGCGGATGACGCCGCACCACCACGTGAACTGGCGATGCGGATGGAGAGCGAACTCTTCGCCAACGGCGGCGACAAGCCGGTCGCGCGCAGCCTGACGCTCTTTCGTGACGGCGTCGCCTGGGACTTCCTCGAGCTGCCCGGTGACGATGACGACAAGACCCTGCGGCTCGTCGAGGTCGTCCTGCACGATCCTGCCCGCGACCGCGTCGTGGTGATCGATCCGAAGCGCAACGTCAAGACGCAGATCGAGACCGTGCGGCTCGAGCGGCTGGCCGTATCGTTGGCCTCGTGGGCCCGGCGCGACGACGATCGGCTCGTGCGCTGGGCCGGTGGGCCGGATTTCGATGAAGGGCTGACGAAAACGGACACCACGCTCGAACTCGCCGGTCCACGGGTGCGCTATGCGGTCGCGCATGCACCGGCACCGTCGAACGAAGCGGCCATGGCCTACCGCGAGTTCGCCGACACGGCGCTGCTGCTGCGAGCGCTCCTGCATCCAGGTGGCCTGCCGCCGTTTCCGCGGCTCGCGCTCAATCGCCACCTCGAGACGGCCGGTGCCATCCCGTGCGAGGTGACGCTCGAGATGGATTCGCGATTCGCGTCCCTCGGCGGTCGCACGGACCGGATGACCTGTCGCCATCGCCTCCATCCGCGCCTCCTCACCAATGACGCGGCCAAGATCGACGATGCCGCCGCCCGGAGTGCCGCTGCGGAGGCCGTCGCGCTCGCGGCCTTCGTCGAGCGGATCGCCCCGCCGCAGGAGTGACGCCCCGCCGGCGTGAGCCGAAGGCCAGCGCCGTCCGCCGTCGGCATCCCGCGCGCGATCGTCACAACAGGCGTGATCCGCGAAGCTTCGCCCGCCCCGAAGACCGGCGGGCCTGCCGGACGATGTTGCCTATGGCTCGTATCTTTCCTGACCGCGCGACTCGCCCAGGGTGCAGGAGGCGGAACGCGATCGGGAAACCTGTCGAACGGGGGGACAGGGGGCCGCGGGTGCACGCTCACGGACCAAGGCCGTGGCGGCAACGTTGACATTTGTACATGCGTTTCGGTACGTTCACGCACAACATCCATATCAAGGAACGGAGGCTTTCGATGCTGGTGCTGTCCCGCAAACAAAACGAACGGATTCGAGTGGGTGACTCGGTGGTGGTGACGGTGGTCCGAGTCAGTGGCGACAAGGTGCGGATCGGGATCGAGGCTCCGCCCGAGGTGCGGGTGCTGCGCGACGAACTCGAGGATGAGTGCCTCGGTCCGGTCGTTCTCGAGGCCTCTGCCGAGCTGCCGATCCCGCGGCTGATGGGAGTCGCCGGCTGACGACCGGGCGACGGACCCGCGATTCACGCGAGACGGAGTGTGGCCACCACGTCCTCCCGGCACGAGTCCATCCTGAACCAGACGACGCCGCGGCCGCCCACGAGGCGGCCGCGGCGGTTGGTCGTGGGGACGCTGATCGTGCTCGGTTCGGCCGGCGTGGCGGCATCGGGCGGCATGCTGGCCCTCGCCCACCGGCCCGGCTTCCATGCGACACGGGCATCGCACGCTCCCGACCCGGCCGCCGCCCGTCGCTTCATCACGAAAGCGGCCGCGCTCCGCGACGCCGCCAGTCGTTCGGGCTCGTGGGATCAGGCCTTCACGGAGCAGGAGTGCAACGCGTGGCTCGCGGACGATCTGCCGCGCCAGCACCCGGGCCTTCTGCCGGCGGGTGTGGTCGAACCCCGTGTGCGGCTCGGTCCCGGCACCGTGGAGATCGCCGCGGCGCTCACCGAGGTGTCGCCCCTGCCGGCGTGGCTGGCCCATGCGATCCGGCCGGTCGTCTCGCTCCGGCTGCAGGTGCGGCTCGCGGGGGTCGGACGACTGGAATGTCGGCTCGCCACCGCCCATCTCGGGGCGATTCCGTTGCCGAAGGGTAGGCTCCTGCACGCTGCGGCGGACCGCCTGCGACGACTGGGCCTCACCTGCGACATCCCCAGGGTGGACGGCCAGAGCGTGCTTGTGGTCACCTTGCCGACGGGCGAGCCGGGCCGCCCGTCGATGCGTGTCGCGGCGCTGGCCGTCGGCGACGGTGAAGTGCTCGTGGCGGGTTCGACGGTGGAGCCGCGATGACGACGATCTCGTTTCTGGGAGCGGCCGGTGTGGTCTCCGGCTCACGGCACCTGCTCACCGCCGGCCGGAGGAACGTGCTCGTCGACTGCGGGCTGTTCCAGGGGGAGAAGCGCCTGCGCGATCGCAACTGGGCCCCCTTTCCCGTGCGCGCGGAGACGATCGACGCGATCGTGCTCACCCACGGGCACATCGATCACTCCGGGTTCTTGCCGCGGCTCGTCCGTGAGGGCTTCACCGGCGCGATCTGGACCACGGCGGCGACCGCCGACCTGCTCGGTCTTTTGCTCTACGATTCGGCGAAATGCCAGAGCGAGGACGCGGAATATGCCAATCGCAAGGGCTATTCCCGCCACCAGCCGGCGCTGCCGCTCTACGAGGAGCGCGACGTGCAGCGCACGCTCCGGCTCCTGCGCACCATGCCGAGGCTCGAGTGGTTCACCCCGACCGAGGGCGTCCGCTGCCGCTTTCACGACGCCGGCCACATGCTCGGCAGCTCGTTCGTCGAGACGGAGGTCGCTTCAGCGGACGAACGCGCCCCGCTGCGGATCGTCTTCTCGGGCGACATCGGCCGCTTCAGCGCGCCGCTCTACCACGATCCGGTGCCGCCGCCGCCGTGCGACTACCTCCTGCTCGAGAGCACCTACGGAGACCGTGATCATCCGCCGAGCCGACCGCTCGACGAGCTCGAGGGTGTCGTCAAGGAGGCCATCGCGAGGGGTGGGGTGCTGCTCGTGGCGTCGTTCGCCGTGGGGCGGGCGCAGCAGCTCGTCTACCTGCTGCGCACGCTCATGGCGGCGGGCCGCGTGCCGGATGTGCCGATCTGGGTGGATTCACCGATGGCGGTCGATGCCATGGAGGTCTTCCGCCGGCACGGCCAGGAGCACGACTTCACCGAGGCACAGGCCGAGGGTGTGATCACGTCGCTCGTCAGCCCGTTCGTGCGGCTATCGCGGACCGCGGCGGAATCGAAGTCGATCAACGAACATCGTGGCCCCGGCATCGTCATCGCATCGAGCGGGATGATGAACGGGGGTCGCATCCTCCACCACCTCGCGCGTCGGCTGCCCGACCCGCGGACGACCGTGCTCGTGGCGGGCTTTCAGGCGGCCGGCACCCGTGGCAGGACGCTCCTCGACGGCGCGAAGGAACTGCGAATCCACGGGCGGGACGTGCCGGTCGCGGCCACGGTGAGGCGCATCGACGCCCTCTCGGGGCACGCGGACCGCCGCGAACTCGACCGGTGGCTCGGCGCGCTGCCGGCACCGCGGCGCACGTTCCTCGTGCATGGCGAGCCGGCCGCCGCACGTGGCATGGCGGAGATGCTCCGCGCGTCGCGAGGCTGGGCCACCCACGTGCCCGTGCTCGGTGAGACCGTCGAACTGGAGACGTGACGCATGACGAACGAACACCGTCCCGCGGGTGGGCCCGATCCCCGGAATCACGGGACCGGCCGGCCACCGAAGGCATGCAGCATCCTTCCGGACACGATTCTCGGCGACGACGTGGCGCTCGTGGCGGAGAACATGGAACGGATCCTGTCGTCGCCCAGCTACCGCCTCGCCCAGGAGGATCCGGCGCTTCTGACACGGGTCGAGATGCGTGGCGTGCGGATGCTGCTCGAACTCGGCAAGCCGGAACTGGCCTTTCTCGCCGACAACATCCACTCCACGGTGATCGTCTTCGGCGGGACGCAGATCGTGGAGCGGACCGCGGCCGAGAGGCGGCTCTCCGAGGCCAAGCGGGCGGCGACTTCCGCTCCCCACGACGCCCGGCTTCTCCGGGAGGTCGAGCGCAGCACGCGGCTGCTCGAATTTTCCCGCTACTACGACGCGGCCCGCGAGTTCGCCCGGCTCGTGTCGATCGACAACCAGTGTGACGCCGACCGTAATTTCGTCGTCGTCACCGGGGGCGGCCCGGGGATCATGGAGGCGGCCAATCGCGGTGCCTTCGACGTGGGGTGCAAGTCGATCGGCCTCAACATCCGCCTCCCCTTCGAGCAGCAGCCCAATCCGTTCATCACGCCGGAGCTGTGCTTCCAGTTCAAGTATTTCGCGATGCGGAAGTTCCACTTCATCCTACGGGCGGCGGGCGTCGTGCTCTTTCCCGGCGGCTTCGGGACGCTCGACGAGATGTTCGAGACCCTCACGCTGCGGCAGACGCAACGGATGCAGCCGGTGCCGATCATCCTCTTCGGACGCGAGTACTGGGACAACGTGATCGATTTCAGGTTTCTCGCGGAGGTCGGGGTGATCGCGGATCACCACCTCGACCTTTTCAGCTACGCGGAGACACCGGAGGAGGCGTGGAAGCAGATCCTCGACTTCCACGCCCGGCCGCGGTCCGGCACGGCGTCGTGAACTGCGCAGGTCGCGCGCTCCTCGCATCCACCGGGAGTCGTCCATGCAGGCGGCCGACATGTCCGAGAGGGCGGGCGCATCCCCGGCCGACAAGGGGAACCCGGCGACACCGTCGGTGGCGCTCGTCACGGGCGGCGCGCGGGGACTCGGCGCCACCGTGGTGCGGGCGCTCGCGGCCCGGGGCTTCGCGGTGGCGATCCACTGCCATGGGTCGCTCGTCGAGGCCCGCGCCCTCGCGGCGGACGTCGAGCGCGCGGGCCGGCCCGCGCTCGCGGTGACGGCGAACCTCCGCGACGACGGTCCGGTGCGTGCGATGGTGCACCGCGTGGCCGATCACTTCGGCCGGATCGACGTCCTCGTGACTACGGCGATGATCCGCAGGCGCACGGTGCTCGAGGAGGTCACGGCCGACGACCTGCGATCCCATTTCGACGTCACCTGCATCGGCGCCTTCGTCTGCGCCCAGGAGGTGGGCGCCGTCATGTGCGATCAGGCCACGGGGGGCGCGATCGTCCTGGTCGGAGACGACGCGGCGACGCACCCACGTGCGGACGAGGTGGCCGCGGCCTGCGCGGCAGGGGCGATTCCGGCCCTCGCCCGTGCCCTTTCGGGCGAATACGCCCGTCGCCATCCACGGGTCCGGGTGAACGCCGTCGTGATGCGGGGAGCCCGGTCGCGCGATGGGGCGATGGACCCCGTGCCGCCCGGACGGGCACATCCTGGCGGTTCCCATGTCGCGCAGGCGGTCCTCCTCCTCGTGGATTCCGCGGACGTTTCGGGACGCTGCCTGGAGGTCGAGGACGGCGCCCCACCGTCGCTCCCGTCGTGATGCGACGGGGCCGGTGCGTCGGAGCCGGCTCAGTCACGCGCCAGCGGCAGTCGCATCGTGAAGGTGGTGCCGACGCCGACCGTGCTCTCGACCGTCACCGTTCCTCCGTGTGCCTGCGCGATGTGCTTGACGATCGAGAGTCCCAGGCCCGTCCCGCCGAGCGCGCGACTGCGGGCGCTGTCCACGCGATAGAACCGCTCAAAGAGCCGTGGCAGGTGCTCGGGGGCGATGCCGCGGCCTTCATCGCGGACGGAAAGGACGAGCTGCGCGGTCCCGTCGACGCCCTCGGCGACGGCGTCGATCGTGGTCGTGCGGCCGTCATCGCTGTATTTGATCGCGTTGTCGGCGAGATTGATGAGCGCCTGCTCGAGGAGGGGCGGGTTGACCTCGGCCGTCAGATCATCCTCGCACGCTGTCACCAGCCGGATCGACTTCTCGGCGGCACGCGGCGCGCACTCGCCGATCACGGCCGTGAGCACGTCCGCGATCCGGGTCGGCTCGAGCGGCAGGGTGCCCGCCCCCTCGCTTTGCTCGATCCGTGACAGGGCGAGCAGGTCCTCGATGATCGCCGCCAGCCGGTCGGCCTGCTTCGCGACGATCTGCAGGAACCGTCGGTTGTCGACCGGATCGTCCGCCGCACCGTCGAGGAGCGTCTCGACGAACCCCTTGATCGAGGCGATGGGAGTCTTCAGCTCGTGTGAGACGTTCGCCACGAAGTCTCGACGCACGTTCTCCAGCCGCTGCACATCGGTGACGTCGTTGAGGACGATCACCGCCCCCCCCTCCCCCGACATGTCGCGGAGGGCCGTGCCCCGCAGCCGGATCGTGCGGTCCCGTGGGCCCCGCAGCACGAGATCGTCCTCGACCGGATCCCGACAGTCGATGGCGAGCAGGGCGAAGCGGCGCAGGTCCGGGTTGCGGACGACCTCCTGCAGCGGCCGGCGCACGGCGTCCTCCACGTCGAGGCCGAGCAGGTCGGCAGCGGCGCGGTTGATGCCGAGAATCCGCTGGCGGGCATCGATCGCCAGCACGCCCTCCATCATGCTGCCGAGCACCGCCTCCTGCTGCGTGCCCTGTCGTCCGATGAGCAGGCCGCGCTCCTCGAGCTGCTCGCGCAGCGTGGCGACGGAGCTGGCAATCGTCGCGAGCTCGAGGACGTCACAGGCGGGCAGGCGTACGGCCGGCTGGCCATCCGCAAGCCGCGCCGTGGCGGAGGCCACGTCGCGCACCGGTTCGACGGAGCGGCGACAGAAGACGTAGCCGGCGGCGAGGGCGGCGGCGGCGCAGGCGAGCTGCCCGCCGAGCAGCAGCCTCTGGGAGCGGGCGAGATCGCGGTCCGACTCGCTCGTATCCCGACTGGCGCGCACCAGGGCGGTCGGCGCCTCGGGTGGTCCGTGCGGCACGGTGACGGAGAGAAACCGCCGACCCGTGGTGACGTCGAACCAGCTCCCCGCGAGCGCGTCGTCGCCGGCCCGCGGTCGGCGGGCCACCGCGTCGGCCGGCCGGTCGTCGGCAGCGCCGGCCTGACCCGCGCGCACCCGCAGGACCCCGTCGGGTCTGAGCAACTCGACCACGACCGGCGCCCCGCCGAGCACGCTCCGTGCCCGCTCGACGAATGCGTCGTCGGCGGGCGTCTCACCGGCTGGCACGCCGTCGAGCACGGTCCGGGCCACCTCCTCGAGACGGTGTCGCTGGGCCGCGTCGGCCAAGTCCGCCAGCCGCACCGAGGCCAGCCAGTAGCAGCAAACGAGCACACCCGCCACCAGGGAACACCAGCCCGCGAAGAGATGCCAGAGGAGGCTGGTGCGGGGCATGACCGAAGTCTGGTGTCAGGCCCGGAAGCGGTACCCCACACCACGGACCGTCTCGATGTAGGTCCCGTACGCGCCGAGCTTCTTGCGGAGGCCGGCGACCTGGACGTCGACCGACCGTTCCGTCACAGGATAATCCTCTCCCTTCACCGCGTCGACGATCTGCATCCGGGTGTACGCCCAGCCCGGTCGCTTGGCCAGAAACTGGAGCAGGGCGAACTCCGTGTAGGTCAGCTCCAGCGGCTGACCGGCGAGCATCACCTCGTGCCGTCCCGGATGGATGGCGAGCTCGTGCACCTCGATCGTGGTCTCCAGCTGCTCGCGGCGGCGGGCCTCGTGACGTCGCAGGAGCGCACGCACCCGCGCGGCGAGAACCTTCGGGCTGAACGGCTTGGCGATGTAGTCGTCCGCACCGCGCTCCAAACCCACGATCATGTCCGACTCCTCACCCTTGGCGGTGAGCATCACGATCGGGATTTCGCGCGTCTTCGAGTCGCCCTTGAGCCGGCGGCAGACCTCGAGGCCGTCGACGTTCGGCAGCATCCAGTCGAGCACGATGAGGTCGGGCGGCTGTCGTCGGGCCGAACGCAGCGCCTCCTCGCCGGTGCCCGTGCACTCCACCTCGAAGCCTTCCTTCGTGAGGTTGTAGCGGACGAGTTCCAGGAGATCGTCCTCGTCGTCGACGACGAGGATGCGCTGGGCAGGCAGCTGACCGGCACCCGCCTTGGACTTGGAGGCCGACTGTTTCGCGTCCGCTCGCATGGGAAAGACCGTGGCGTTCATGATGGTGCGGGTGGGGGCTGTCGGGCCGAGACGGGCCTCGGTCAGCCGGAGGATCGTTTCGACGCAGAAGAACGACTGCGGGCAGGGTAACCGTCGATCGAGGCCGCTGGAAGCGTTAGTTTTGCGTGAGAGACTCGACGACGGGGGTCGCAACTCCGTCGTCGGAAGGCATGTTTTCCGCGTTTTTGGACGCATTCGATGCGTTCCTATACTCGAGACATGAGTGCGGACGAGTCCGACACGCTCGCGAGGACCGTGGAGGAATGCCTCGCGCAGCTCGCCGCGGGTGACGATTCGGCCCGCGAGCGGATCCTCGAGGCCTGTGATCGGCGGCTTCGCGCCCTGGCCCACAGGCTGCTCGGCGGCTTCGCCAGGGTGCGCCGCTGGGATGACACGGACGACGTCTCGCAGAACGCGGCCCTCCGGCTCTACCGGGCGCTTGGCGATACGGTGCCACGCACCGCGCGAGAGCTCATGGGACTGATGGCGTTGCAGGTGCAGCGGGAACTGCTCGATCTGGCACGCAAGCACGGAGGGCCGACCTCGTACGCTGCCAACCATGGGACGAACGTGCGGTTAGATGGCAAGGGAGCGGTGTTCCTCGTGGACGAGGTGGCGGATCAGTCCACCGGGCCCGACCCGTTGCGAGGCCGGTGGGAGGCGTTCCATGCAGCCGTCGACGGACTCCCCGACGAGGAACGCGAGGTGTTTCGGCTCGTCTGGTATCTCGGGCTCGAGCAGGACGACGTGGCGAAGGCGCTCGACTGGTCGCCACGGACCGTCCGGCGGCGCTGGAAGGATGCCCGGGACAGCATTCGCCGCGCCGTCGACGTGGCGGGCTGACGAGCGCACGGACGGGGAACGACTCGGGCGGGTCGGGGACGCCTCAGGCAGGGGCGATCCCGCGATTCACCGGCCGTTCCGGCTGGCGGCCCGCGATGCCCCGGCGCCGCGGCGTTTTGTGCCTGCCTTGGCCAGGCCGGACTGCATCACACGGGGCGCCTTCGCGGCCGATGCCACGCCCCGCTTCGCCGCCTTCTTCGGAACTCTCCCGGCGCTGGTCTTCTTCACGCCACGCTTCTGCGGACCGACGGCCGAACGTCCCACCGGCTTCGTCGTGGCCGCAGCGCGCCGTGCCGGGGCACGGCGCGGTTTGCGGGCGGCCGCCACATCGTCGAGAAACGACTCGGCGGCGTCGCGCAACGCCGCCGCGGACAAAGGCTCGACCTCGTCGACGACGAAGATGAAGAGTTCGCCCCGATGTTCGGCGTCCTTGAGCCGTTCGAATTCCTGAAGCGACAGGTCGTCGTGATCGTCCTTCTCACTCGAGAGGAACTCGAATCCCACCCGGGCCTTCGCATCCCAGCCGTCGATGTCGAACGAGATCCCCTTCTCGCGGAAGGCGACGTTCCGGCGAATCGAGTAGCCCCGCGCGCGAAACAGCTTGGTGAGCAGGGCGCAGCCGGCAGCCTCGGACAGTGGCTCGGACACGAGACAAACTCCTCGACGGGGATGACGATGGAACAGGAGTTCCGACGATCCAGATCATACCGGATTCCGGTGCGGGGACTCGTGGCCCAGACTTCCCGGCGGAGGGTGTCGCTATGCTTTCAACGTCACGCCCTCCGGCGAAACGCATCCGTTCCAAGGAGGCACCGCCTTCGCTCTGAACGGCCACCCGTCCGATGTCCGTCATCCTGCAGACGATCCTCCTGCTCTCCCTTGGCACGGGGGTGTGACGCGGGCCCGATGGCTCCCACAGCCTGATGCCGCATGAGTGACGTGCGCCCCGACCTTCCCGTCGACGAACACCTCCCCCGGATCGTCGAGGCATCGCGCGGCGGGGCCGTCGTCGTCACGGCGCCGCCCGGATCGGGGAAGACCACGCTCATCCCCGCCGCCGTGCTCGACGACCTTCCCGATCGGGGACGTCTGCTCCTCCTGCAGCCGCGCCGACTGGCCGCCCGGGCGGTGGCGGGGCAGATCGCCCGACTCCGAGGTGTGCGGCTCGGCGCAGAGGTGGGCTACGTCGTCCGCTTCGACAGCCGCGTCGGTCCCGAGACCCGGCTGTTCGTCGAGACGACCGGTGTGACGCTGCGGCGCCTCGACGACGACATCACCCTCGATGGTGTGTCGGCCGTCGTGCTCGACGAGTTTCACGAGCGCTCGATCGAGATCGACCTCGTGCTCGGGCTGCTCGTGCGGCTCCGCGAGCTGCGTCCTGGGCTGCGCGTGGTCGTCATGAGTGCCACGCTCGATCCCGGCCCGGTGGCCCGGCTGCTCGGCGGGTGCCCGGTGATCGACGTGCCCGGTCGGCTCTTTCCCGTCGAGATGCGGTATGAGCGGTCCGGGCAGCGCGACGACCTCGACGCCCTCGTGCGGCGGCGCGTGACGGACGCCCTGCAGGCGACGGCGGGGCACGTGCTCGTGTTCCTGCCCGGCGTCGGCGAGATCGGCAGGTGCGAGCGGGCCCTCGCCGAAGTCTCTCGCGCGGGCGGGCACGATCTCGTGCCCCTGTTCGGCGATCTGCCGCCGGAGCGACAGGATGCCGCGCTCGCCGACACCGGCCGCCGACGGATCGTGCTGGCGACGAACGTCGCCGAGACATCGCTCACGATTCCCGGCGTGACCGCGGTCGTCGATGCGGGCCTGGTGCGTCGGCTCGCGGTGGATGTGGCGACCGGCCTGCCGCGGCTCGAACTGTGTCCGGTGTCGCGCGCCTCGGCCGACCAGCGTGCCGGCCGCGCGGGGCGCACGGCCGCCGGCATCTGCTTTCGGCTCTGGGACGAGGCCGGGCACCACCGGCGCGAGGCGGCCGACCCGCCGGAGGTGCTCCGCGGCGACCTCGCAGAGCCGCTCCTGCGGCTGGCCGCACTGGGCGAGCCGATCGCCGCCGATGTCGCGGAGCCCTTCGCGTGGCTCGATCCGCCGCCGCCGGAGGCGCTCGCCCGGGCGCGGGACACGCTCATGCGCCTCGGCGCGCTCGATCCCGCCGGCCTCGTCACCCCGCTCGGCCGTGAACTCGCGCGACTCCCCGCGCATCCCCGACTCGCGCGGTTGCTCGTGGCCGGCGCCGCCGCCGGCGTCCTGCGTGAGGCGGCGGTCGCCGCGGCGCTCCTCTCGGACCGTGATCCGTTCCGGCAGGCCGAACGCTCGGGCGGCGGTCCGCGTGACCGGGAGATCCGGCGTTCGCGTTCCGATCTCGTCGATCGGGTCCTTGCGATCCAGGCCCTCCATGCCGGTGCCAGCCCCGAGCGGCTCGATCCCCGGCCGCATCCGCCGGCGGCGCGCGGCGTCTTCGTCGCGGCGGACCAGCTCACGAGGCTGGTCGAGTCGCCCCGTGCGGCGCGTGCGGCCGAGCCCGACGTCGCGCTCGCCAGGGCACTGCTCGCCGCCTTTCCCGACCGCCTCGTGCGACTCAGGCCCGGGTCGCGCGACCGCGGCACCATGGTCGGAGGCCGCGGTGTCAGGCTCGATGCGGCATCCCGCGTGCGCGACGAGCCGCTGTTTCTCGCGCTCGACGTCGACGACTCCGGCAGCGAGGTGCGGGTGCGGCTCGCTTCCGCGGTCGAGCGGTCGTGGCTCGATGATGCACCCGGCAACCTTCGGCAGGGCGACGAGATGCTCTTCGCGCCGGCCCGTCGTCAGGTCGAGGCACGGCGACGCACGCTCTGGCTCGACCTCGTGATCGACGAGACGCCCATCGCGATCGGCGATGCAGCCCGGGCGGCGGCCCTGCTGGCCGTGGAGGCGCGTCGGGAGCTTCATCGCTGGCTGCCGCCCGCCGACGCTGCGGCCGGCAACCTGCTCGCGCGGGCCCGCTGGCTCGCGTCGGCGCTGCCGGAGCTCGGCCTGCCCCCGCTCGATGACCAGACGCTCGGCGGCATGCTCGAGTCGGTCTGCCGCGGGCTGCGCGGTCTCGACGAGATACCGTCGGCGGACTGGTGGACGCCCATCGTCG
>CAIWZS010000521.1 GCA_903917235.1 uncultured Planctomycetaceae bacterium
CCGCCAGCGATCGCCCGAGGGAACACGGATGTTCATCCCCCGCTCCATGGCCCGGCTGCGGCTCGCCCGCGTCGTGTTTCTCGCCCTGGCGATCGTTCCGACCGCGGTGATCGGCGGGTGGGCGGCCTATCTCCGGTCCGGCTGGCACCGGCATGGCGTGCAGATCGCATGGCAGCGTGCGCTCGGTCTGCCGGTCGACATCGGCACGGTGGAGCACCCGCGGCCCGGGGTGCAGCGTCTCGGTGACTGCTCGATCGCTGGCGCGGACGGCCGTGCCCGGCTGACGCTGCCGGGGGCCGAGTTGGAGACGACGGCCACGGAGCTGCGGCTCCGCGTGCCGCGGCTGCGGTGCGACGACGAGGCCGCGGGCCTGCTCGCCATGCTCGCGGCCGACTGGCTCGCGCGTGGCGAGCGCTTCGACCGCAACTGCGTCATCGAGATCGACGACTTCGACTGGGCCGATGAAAGCGGGTTGGACCGCGCGGCGTCCGGCGTGTCGGCAGGGGAGCTGCGAGTGGAGTGCGTCGCGACGACGGAGGCCCGCGCGGTGCGTGTGGTTCGTCGACCGCCCGAGCGCGCGGACGCCTCAACCGCCGTCAGCGAGCTGCGCGTCGTGCGGATCGTGACGCGTGACGACGTCGAGCCGGCCGGAGCCACGCCAGTGGATGCCCGGAGCGTCCGCGCGGCGGACGTGCGGGTGACGGTGTCGGGCACGGCCGCCGAGCCGATCCCGTTCGACGTCGTGGCAGGCCTCGCGCGGGACACGTCGCTCTGCGAGTGGTCGCTCGGGACCTCTGCGCGGGTTGCGGGCCGCATCGATCTTGCGTGGGACGAACGCGGTTGGGACGGAGTCATGACGGGTCGCGTCGAAGGGATCGACCTCGCCGCATGCGCCGCGGCGGCGGGGCTCCGCGCCGCCGGCGACGCCACGGTCGATGTCCGATCGATCCGGTGGTCCGCCGGGCGCCTCGCCGAGTGCGAGCTCGCGTGCGAGACAGGACCGGGGGAAATCGCGCAGGCATTTCTCGAGGGGCTCGTCGGCACGCTCGGCTGCCGCCGGGGTGTGGCGGCTCGGGACGCCGCTCCACCCGCCCTGCAGCCGTTCACCGCGGCGGGTGCGGTCGTGCGGATCAACGAAGGCGGTCTCGAGGTGCTCGCGGCCCCGCGGTTCGGCGGCGCGCTGGTGATCGCCCCCACCGACGCGATTCTCTGGCCTCCACCTGCCCCGGTCCCGGTGGAGCGTCTCGCGTGGCTGCTCGCCCCGCCCGATGCTCCGCACGTTCCCGCAGGCGGGCCCGGCGCATGGCTCATGTCGATCATGCCCCACGGTGGGGTGGATCGCGGCGCACGCCCGGCCCAGGCGCGGCCTCCGCGGCAATTTTGATCTGTTTTTTGACCTGTTTTTGACGATCAATCGACCCCCCGCTGACCTGGCGACGATGGCAGAACGGACGGCGGGCGTCACAGTATGGTGCCGTGACGTGTCGGAGCCGACGGGCGCCGCGACGCCCGGCATCAGGCCTCATCCCCGCGCCGTTCCCGCCCCGTTCCGAAAGGACATTCGATGTCACCCCCACCCGGGCTCCTCGACCCTGCAGCGGCCGCCAGCCAGGACGTCGCTGCGGGGCTCGCGGGCGACGGTGCGTTCGGACGGTCGGCCGTCTGCGATCCGGCCGACACGCGCGATGCGACCGACGACGCGGCGGGCATTCCGCTCGAGCCGCGCCGGGAAGGCGTCGGTGGCCGGTCGGACTCGCTCGACTGGGCAACGGTGTTCTGGATCGGGGGCGTCCACCTCGCAGCACTCGCCGCCCCGTTCTTCTTCTCGTGGTCGGGGCTGGCGCTGTGTCTGGCGCTCTACTGGTTCACCGGTTCGCTCGGTGTCTGCCTCGGCTATCACCGGCTCCTCACACACGGCAGCCTCGTGACGTTCGCGCCGGCGCGGTTCGTCTTCGCGCTGATCGGCGGCCTGTCCGGCGAGGGGTCGGCGCTCATCTGGGTCGCGAATCATCGCAAGCACCACGCCTTCAGTGATCAGGAGGGGGATCCGCATTCGCCGCGCGACGGTGGCCTCTGGGCCCACATGCTCTGGATGTTTCCGGGGCACACGCGCGAGGAGATGGATGCCCACACGCGACGCTGGGCTCCCGATCTGGCCCGCGACGGTTCGATCCAGTTTCTGCACCGCACCTTTCTGCTGTGGCACGTGCTCGTCGGCGCCGCCCTCGTGGCGGGAGGCTGGTGGGTGGGTGGCCCGCGTCTTGCCGCCTCGTGGCTCCTGTGGGGATTCGCCGTGCGGATGGTGATCGTGTTCCACGTGACGTGGCTCGTGAACTCCGCCACCCACATGTGGGGCTACCGCAACTACGAGACGACCGACGACTCCACGAACCTGTGGTGGGTCGGGCTCCTCGCCTTCGGCGAAGGGTGGCACAACAACCACCATGCGTTCCAGCGCATGGCGCGGCACGGGCACCGTTGGTGGGAGGTCGACACGACCTACTGGTTCATCCTCCTGCTCGAGCGACTCGGGCTCGCGTGGGACGTGGTCCACACGCCCCACGGTGTCGGACGGGGCCGGGCACCTCGACGACGCTGAGCCGAGCCGCGCACGCGCTCGCTGGCGCGGGCCTCGCTGCCATGGCCTGTGACGCACCCCATGCGGCGTCACGGTTGCAATCCGCCGCGTGGCGGATACACTGCGTGCGACGAAACGACGATCCCACGAACAACGCCGCCCCTGCAGTGGGCGGAACGCCGTCGATGACGCTGACGAAAGAACGGAAGCAGGAACTGATCGGTGCGCATCGGCGGGGGGTCTCCGACACCGGGTCTGCCGAGATCCAAATCGCGCTTTTGACCGGGCGAATCTCGCATCTGACGGGTCACTTCAAGAAGCACTCGAAGGACTTCGCCAGCCGGCGAGGTCTCTTGAAGATGGTGAGCCGTCGACGCCGACTTCTCGACTATCTCAAGCGCGTCGCGCCGCAGCGGTATCTCGACATCATCAGGCGTCTGGAGATTCGCAAGTAGCCCCGGGATGCGGTGCGGCGGCCGAGGGGCCGCCATCGCGTTCACGGCGGGCGGCGTTGCCTCGCGTGGCCTCCCTGCGGTGCCCGGGCGATCCGGGCCGTGTCGAGGGCCGCTCGGGATCGAAGTCGGCCGGGGCGTCGTCGCCCCGGCGCCGAACCGAGAAGCGTGCGTGGCAGAGAACGACGCCCGCTGCACGATGCCTACCGGGGATCCCGTTGGGGCCCCGATGGGGAGAGAAAGGGACACCATCATGAAACAACGAGTTGAGCGGCAGATTGGCGACCAGGTGCTGGCGATCGAGACCGGCGTGCTGGCCAAGCAGGCCGCGGGCAGTGTCATCGTCACCTATGGGGAGACGGTCGTGCTCGTGGCGTGTGCCACGGGAGCTCCGCGGGCCGGGATCGACTTCTTTCCGCTGACCTGCGACTACCGCGAACGGGTCGCGGCCGCCGGCAAGTTTCCCGGAGGATTCCTCAAGCGGGAGGGGAGGCCGACGCTCAAGGAGACCCTGACGAGCCGGCTCATGGACCGGCCGATCCGGCCGCTCTTTCCGGAGGGCTTCTACGACGAGGTGCAGGTGCAGGCGAACGTCCTGGCCAGCGATCGTCAGAACGACCCCGACGTCCTGGCCATGAACGGCGCGTCGGCGGCCCTCACGATCTCGCAGCTTCCCTTCGACGGACCGCTCGGCAGCGTGCGTCTCGCCCAGGTGGATGGGCGGTTCGTTCCGTTCCCCACGATCGACCAGCTCGAGGAGAGCGACCTCGACCTCGTGGTCTCGGGCAGTCGCACCGCCATCCTGATGATCGAGGGGTTCGCTCGCGAGATGCCGGAGGATCGGATGCTCCAGGCGCTCGAGGAGTCGCATCGCATCATCCGCCTCCTGTGCGACATGCAGGACGAGCTCCAGCGGAAGGCCGGCAAGCCGAAGAAGGAGTACACCCTCGCCGACTACACGCACCTCCGGGAGCGTCTGGTTGCCGGCTACTACGCCGAGCTCAAGGCGGCGATGGCCACGACCGGGAAGCAGGAGCGCTGGCAGCACGTCAAGGCGCTCAAGGAGCGGGCGCTGGCCGACGTCGCGCCTCGCGAGCCCGCCGCCACGGCGCGGCCGGGTGACGCCGGCGGCGTGAGCGAGGGGGACTTCAAGCACGTCTGGCATGCGCTCGAGGAGCGGGCGGTGCGGGAGCTGATCGTCGAGGGCACCCGGCCCGATGGCCGCACGCACACGGCCCTGCGACCGATCCACTGCGAGGTCGACCTCCTGCCGCGGGTGCACGGCTCGGCGCTCTTCCAGCGGGGGGAGACCCAGTCGCTCGTCACGATCACGCTCGGCACAGGCAAGGACGAGCAGCGCGTGGACGGGCTCATCGACGAGTACTCGAAGAAGTTCATGCTCGACTACTACTTCCCGTCCTACTCGGTCGGCGAGGTGCGTCCGATCCGCGGGCCGGGACGGCGTGAGCTCGGCCACGGCGCGCTCGCGGAGCGGAGCGTGAAGCCGGTGCTCCCGGATCCGGACGTGTTTCCCTACACGATCCGCGTCATCTCCGACATCCTCGAATCGAACGGTTCGAGCTCGATGGCGAGCGTGTGCGGGGCGACGCTGGGCCTGATGGCGGCGGGCGTGCCGATCTCGCATCCGGTGGCCGGCATCTCGGTGGGGCTGGTCAAGCAGTCCGAGGACCGGTGGGTGCTGCTCACCGACATCATCGGCGACGAGGACCACTACGGCGACATGGACTTCAAGATCGCCGGGTCGCAGAACGGCATCACCGGCATCCAGCTGGACCTCAAGATCAACGGGATCTCGCGGGCGATCATCGAGGGCACGCTGCAGCAGTCCCGGGCCGCCCGGCTCGAGATCCTCAAGACCATGCTCGGTGCCATCCGCCGGCCGCGGCCGGAGATCTCGCCGTGGGCGCCGCGCCTGCTCCGGACGAAGATCAACCCCGAGAAGATCGGCCTCCTCATCGGCCCCGGCGGCAAGACCATCCGCGCGATCCAGGAATCCACCGGCGCGAGCATCGAGGTGGAGGACGACGGCACGGTCACGGTCGCGAGCCACGATGCCGAGGGGGCGATGGCCGCGATGGCGAAGATCGAGGCCCTCACGGCGTCGATCCAGATCGGCCGCATCTACGAGGGCCGCGTGACGAGCGTGAAGGACTTCGGCGCGTTCGTGGAACTCGTGCCGGGCAAGGACGGTCTCTGTCACATCAGCGAGCTGTCGGACGAGTACGTCTCGAGCGTCGGCGACGTCTGCCGCGTCGGCGACGTCATGCGGGTGAAGGTGATCGCGGTCGACGACCAGGACCGCGTGAAGCTCAGTCGCAAGGCGGCGATGCGCGAGATGGCGGAAAGCACCGGCGGCGAGGGGTCCTGAGCCGGCGCGGCCCGGGCCGCGCGGGGGATCGGCGATGTCGGCGATGTCGGCGGTGGACGAGGCGGATCGCTCGCGGGCGGAGACCTACGCCGAGTTTGCGGCGCTCGTGGGCGGTCTCGCCCACGAGATCCGCAATCCGCTCTCCACCATCCGGCTCAACATGGAGCTGCTCGCCGAGGATTTCGAGGCCGACGACCCCGCATCGCCCACGCGGCATCGGGATCGCCGCGCGCGGGCCAAGATCGACCTCGTGCGGCAGGAGTGCGACCGGCTCCAGAAGCTGCTCGGGGATTTTCTCGATTTCGCGCGGCAGGAGACGCTCACGCTCGAGCCGGGCAGCCTCAACGGCGAGCTCGAGCAGCTGCTCGATTTCTTCGCGCCGCACGCCCGGGATGCGGGCGTGGACGTCATTCGCTACCTCGATCCGGCTCTTCCGAAGGTCCGGCTCGATCGCGAGACCTTCCGCTCGGCGGTGCTCAACCTCGTGCTCAACGCCGTGCAGGCGATGGAAGCGGGCGGCCAGCTCGTGGTGCGGACGCGTCCGGCGGGCCTGGGTGTCGTGCTCGAGCTCATCGACACGGGGCCGGGCATGGACGCCGAGACGCTCGGGAAGGTGTTCCGCGCCTTCTACACGACGAAGCAGGGCGGCTCCGGCCTGGGGCTGCCGACGGCCCGCAAGATCGTCGAGGCGCACGGCGGCACGATCGACATCGAGACCGCTCCGGGCCGGGGCACCAAGGTGACGATCTGGCTGCCGGCTCCACCGCGACTCCCGCCTCTGGAACCGTCGTGAGGCGGCGGGACGCGTTTCCCGGCGACCCGGTCCGGCCGGCAACTGGACGCGACGCGGCGTGCGCCCGTACGATCGATCGCATGGTGGCAGGCATCGTTTCCAGGGACGCGGCGGAGAGTCACGAGGCGACCGGGAACATCGGTGGCGTCGTGTCGGCAACCACGATCCGGGTGCTCGTCATCGACAACGACATCGTCCACGCGCGGACCATGGGCGAGGGCCTCGCCCGACTCGGCCACGAGGTCGTCGTCGTCGGCAGTGGCGGTGAGGGTGCGCGACGGCTCGAGGCGGAGACCTTCGACGTCGTCGTCACCGACCTCATGATGACCGACATCGGAGGGCTCGAGATCCTCGCCCGGGCGAAGCGGGCGAGTGCCGAGACCGAGGTGATCGTCGTCACGGGCCACGGCACGATCCCGTCGGCCGTGTCGGCCATGCAGCAGGGCGCCTTCACCTACCTGCAGAAGCCGCTCGACCTGGCCCATCTGCGGACCGCGGTGGAGCGGGCGGCCGCGGGCGTGCTCCTGCGGCGGCAGAACCTCGACCTCAACCGGCGGCTGGACGAGAAGTTCGGATTCGAGGGCGTGGTGGGGTCGAGCCCGCAGATGCTGGTGCTCATCGAACGCCTCAAGCGGATCGCGCCCACGGACGCGACGGTGCTGATCCAGGGGGAGACCGGCACCGGCAAGGAGCTCGTCGCCCAGGCGATCCATCAGAACAGCCCCCGGAAGAGCAAGCCCTTCGTGGCGCTCAATTGCGCCGCCCTCAGCGAGAACATCCTCGAGAGCGAGCTCTTCGGCCACGTGAAGGGCGCGTTCACCGACGCGTCGAGCGACCGGGTGGGCAAGTTCGAGTACGCCAACGGCGGCACGCTCTTTCTCGACGAGGTCGGCGACATGCCGCTCGCCACGCAGATCAAGCTCTTGCGCGTGCTCGAGTCGGGCGAGATCACGAGGGTCGGGTCGAACGCGCCGGTGCGGGTCAATGTCCGCATCCTGTCCGCGACGAATCGCAACCTCGAGGAGGCGATCGGCGCGGGGGTCTTCCGCAGCGATCTCTACCACCGGCTCAAGGTGATCACGATCGCCATTCCCACGCTCCGCGACCGCTCCGCCGACATTCCCCTGCTCATCGAGCACTTCGTCCGCCAGTTCGCGAAACGGCATGGCAAGACGATTCGGGGAGTCTCGCTGGGGGCACGGATGAAGCTCGGTTCCTACCCGTGGCCGGGCAACGTGCGGCAGCTGCGCAACGTCATCGAGAGCATGGTCGTGGTGGATTGCGACGAGACGCTCGATGTCGACGATCTGCCGCTCGAGCTGGATCCGGACGTGAGCTCCGCGGCGGCGCCCCTGCCTGCCGAAGCGGGGAGCCTCGCCGGGCTCGTGGGCCGCCCGCTCGAAGAGATCGAGCGGATCTTCATCACCGAGACGCTCAAGCTCACCGGCGGCAACCGCGAGCAGGCCGCCGAGCTCCTCGGCATCGGAGAGCGGACCCTCTACCGCAAGATCAAGGAGTACCGGCTCTCCTGAGGGCCGGTGGACGCGAGGGGCATGGGACGCATCCACCGGCTTCCGGTCTCCGTCGTCAACCGGATCGCCGCCGGCGAGGTGGTCGAGCGTCCGGCGAGCGTCGTCAAGGAACTGCTCGAGAACGCGCTCGACGCCTCACCGTCGCGGATCGACGTGGCCCTCGAGCAGGGCGGCGTCGCGCTCGTGCGGGTGGTGGACGACGGTCTGGGGATCGAGCCCGAAGACCTGCCGCTCGCGGTGACGGCGCACGCGACGAGCAAGCTGCGCGTCGCCGAGGATCTCGAGCGCATCGACACGCTGGGGTTTCGCGGCGAAGCCCTCGCGAGCATCGGAGAGGTGGCCCGGCTCGTGGTGCGTTCCCGACCGCGTGATGCGGCGGGCACGACGCCGGCGGGCGCCTCGATCACCGTCAATGGCGGACGCATCGGTGACGTGGTGCCCGACGCCGGCGCCCCGGGCACGACGGTGGAGGTCCACCAGCTGTTCGGAAACGTGCCTGCCCGCAGGGCGTTCCTCCGCACGCCCCAGACCGAGTGGTCACACGCATCCGAGGCGTTCGTCCGCACGGCGCTGGCGCATCCCGGCGTCGCATTCACGCTGTCCCACAACGGCCGGCGCGTGCACGACCTGCCGGCCACGACGTCGTGGCGCCGGCGGATCAGCGACTGCTTCGGGAACGACCTCGGCGACCGGCTCCTCGACGTCGAGGCCGACGACGGCGAGATCGGTCTCGGCGGGCTCATGGGCCATCCCCAGGACGACGTGGCGGCCGGACGACTGCAGCACCTCTTCGTGGCCGGCAGGCCGTTCCGCGATCGGGCGATCCTGCACGCCGTGCAGGAGGGATACCGTGGGCTTCTGCTCGGCGGCCGGCATCCGGTGATCTTCCTCCGCTTCGACATGCCTCCCGAGATGGTCGACGTGAACGTGCATCCGGCCAAGATGGAGGTGCGGTTCCGCGATCCCCAGCGGCTCTACCGCCTCGTTCTGGCGGCGCTGCGGGAGCGGCTGCTGAAGACCGATCTCGGCACCCGGCTCACCCCGCCGGCGAGCGTCGATGCCGGTGCGGCACGTTGGCCCACGGCGACGGAGGGAATGGGTGCGTCTGCGGGAGCGGCACGCCTCGCGGAGCCCGCCTCGACACCCGGCCTCTGGGCGGCCGCCGAAACGGGGTCCGCCGTCGCCCGAGCGGGTGTCGTCGATCCGGCGTGGGAGTGCGTGCCGGGCACGCCGACGGGCGCAGGCGGAGCGCGCCGCGCGGTGCAGATGCACGACCGGTACATCGTCGTCGAGAGCGGAGATGGCATCGAGGTGATCGACCAGCATGCCCTGCACGAGCGGGTGCTCTATGAGCGCCTGAAGAGAGACGTCGGCTCCGGAGGCCTCGAGGTGCAGCGCCTCCTCGTGCCGGAGCGCGTCGAGCTCGATCCCGCCGGCCTGGAACTCGTCGATGCCCACCTCGACGTGCTGCGTCGGGCCGGCATGGAGATCGCTCCGTTCGGCGGCGTGACGGTCATCGTGACCGCGAAGCCCGCGCTCGTCGGCCGGACCCCGGCCCGGGAGATCGTCCGCGAGATCCTCGACCGGCTCGCGGCGAACGCCTCGGGGGGAGGGGATCCGGGCCTGCTCGTCGACGAGGTGCTTCACGGACTCGCCTGCCGTGCGGCGATCAAGGCGGGTGATCCCCTGTCGCAGGCGGAGGTCGACGCGCTCGTGCGGGATCGCGACGATGTGCCGGACGCACACCACTGCCCGCACGGTCGGCCGACGTCACTGACGCTGTCGCGGCGGGACCTCGATCGGCAGTTTCGCAGAACCTGAACCGGAGGCGGGTCTCGGGCCCCGCATCGCATGATTTGCGTGAGCATCGGCCGGGGTCGTCACCGTCACGTCATCGCCGAGCATCGGCACCTCGCCGACCATGGCGTGCGGCTGGTCGAGCTGCGGGTCGACTGCATCCAGGGCGACGTGCAGGTGCGGCGGCTGCTGAGGGAACGCCCCTGCCCCGTGATCGTCACCTGTCGCCGTCCGTCCGACGGTGGCCACTGGGATCGTGGCGAGGAGGCCCGCCAGCTGCTGCTGCGGACGGCGATCGCCGAGGGGGCCGACTACGTCGATCTCGAGGAGGACGTCGCCGGGGACATTCCCCGCTACGGCACGACCCGGCGGATCGTGAGCCATCACGACTTCACCCGCACGCCCGCCGACCTGCCGGCGCTGCACGCCCGGCTCGCCGCACTCGACGCCGACATCGTGAAGATCGCCACGATGGCGAATCAGCCCGACGACAACCTGCGGATGCTGGAGCTCGTGCGGGGCAGCCGCGTGCCCACCGTCGGCATCTGCATGGGGGACATCGGCACACCGACCCGCGTGCTCGCCGGCGCCGTCGGCTCCCCCTTCACGTTCGCCACCGCCGATGACGATCGGGTGCTGGCACCGGGCCAGATCGGCTGGCGTCGGATGCGCGACGTGTACCGCTACGATTCGCTCACGCCGGCCACGCGAATCTTCGGGGTCGTCGCCGACCCCGTCGCCCACAGCCTCAGCCCCGTGGTGCACAATGCCGCCCTGGCCGCTGCCGGGATCGACGCGGTCTATCTCCCCTTTCGGGTGCCGGCGAACCACCTCGACGCGTTCCTCGCCCACGCGGCGCGATGGCCACTGGCGGGACTCAGCGTGACGATTCCGCACAAGGAGGCCGTGCTGGCCCGGTGCGAGTCGTGCGACGACCTCGTGCGGTCGATCGGTGCGGCCAACACGGTGGCATTCGCGGCCTCGGGGCTGGTGGCGTCGAACACCGATGCGACGGCGGCGGTGGAAAGCCTGCAGGCCGGGATGGTCGATGCGGATCATCCGGTGAAGAGCGGGCTGATCGGCCTGAAGTCGGCGCTTGTGCTCGGGGCCGGCGGCGCGGCTCGGGCGGTGGCGTTCGGCCTGCGTCGCGAGGGCGTGGAGGTCACGATCGCGGCGCGCACGCTCGAGCGCGGCCGGACGATGGCCGCGGAGGTCGGCTGTCGGGCGGTCGAATGGTCGGCGCGGTACCGTCTGCCCTACGACTGTCTCGTGAACACGACCCCGGTCGGCATGCACCCCAATGTCGACGAGACGCCCTTCGACAGGGAGCACCTGCGTCCCTACATGGTGGTGTTCGACACCGTCTACAATCCGGAAAGCACGCTCTTGATCAAGCAGGCCAGGAGCATCGGCTGCCGCACGATCACCGGGGTCGACATGTTCGTCAGGCAGGCGGCCCATCAGTTCCGCATCTGGCACGGTGCCGACGCGCCGGCGCACGTCATGCGCGACGCGCTCAAGCGGGCGACGGCATCGGCGAAGGAACCGGTCTGAGGCGAGCCCATGCCGGTCATCACGCTCGTCGGCTACCGTGGCACCGGAAAAACGACCGTCGCCGCGGCCCTGGCGGCTCGGCTCGGCTGCGAGTGGGTCGACGCGGATGTGGTGCTCGAGGAGCGGGTCGGCACGTCGATCGCCGCCCTCGTGCGGGAGCGGGGCGAGACGACGTTCCGTGACGAGGAATCGACCATCCTCGCGGAGCTGCTGGCCTCGTGTGCCGGCGTCCTCGCCACCGGCGGCGGCGTGGTGCTGCGTCCACTCAATCGCGAGCGTCTCCGTGCGCACGGCCGGCCGATCGTCTGGCTCACGGCGTCGTGCGCGGTGATCCGGCGCCGGCTCGCCGCCGACCCGCACACCGCCTCCCGGAGGCCCGCGCTCGCAGGGGCCGATCCGCTCGACGAGATCGACTCGACCGTGGCACACCGCGCGCCGCTCTACCGCGAGGTGGCCGACGCGATGATCGACACGGGCGCGCTGGAGCCGGCGGACGTGACCGGCCGCATCGTCGAGTGGCTCGCAGCGGGGGCCGCGCCGGGGCGGCTGTGGGAGGATGCATGCTGATCGCGCCTCCGCCCGACGCGCTGACGGTCGGCCTCGAGTGGATCGGCGTGGTCGTCGGCGCGGCCGCGGTCGCGCGCGTGGTGACGCTCGTGGTCCGGCCTCTCGTCGACGGTGACGCGGGGCGCCCCCGCAACGACCGGCTCATCGAGGTGGGCTTCGTCGCCTGCGCGATGGTCGCGTGGTGGTGGGAGATGCACGCGGTCGGGCGGCTCTCCCTGCCGAGCGCAGGGGGCATGGTCGTCGCTCGTCATGACATCGCGGTCCGGCATGCCGCCCATCTCGTGCTCGCGGGGCTGCTGGTGGCGGCCGCGTGGGTGGATCTGCGGTACCGTGTGATCCCCGACGTGATCACGATGCCCGGGGCACTCCTGGGGCTGCTCTGGACGGCGGCCGACCCGACGATCCTGATGCCCGTGCCGCACGAGGTGGCCCGCTCGTTCGCCGCGCCGCGGATCGAGTGGGACCAGCTCGGTGCGTTCGGCGGGCTGCGCACGGCGTCGATCCCGGCGTGGCTCGGAGCATGTCCGACACCCGGCGGGGTGGCGATCGCGCTCGCGGCGTTCGTGGCCTGGTGGTGGACGTGCACGGCCCCGCTGACCGATCCCGACGATCGGCTCGCGTCCCCGTGGCGGCGCAGGCTCGACCCGCGCCGGCTCGTGCTCGTGGCCGGTGCCCTCGGCATCATGCTCGCGTGGTGGCGCGGTGGCATTCCCTGGCACGCGCAGCTCGCGTCCCTGGCGGGCATCGTCGTCGCCGCCGGACTGGTGTGGCTCATTCGCCTCGGTGCTTCGTGGGCACTCGCGCAGGAGGCGATGGGGTTCGGCGACGTCACGCTCATGGCGATGGCGGGGGCGTGGATCGGCTGGCAGCCGTGCGTGCTCGCGCTCTTCGTCGGTGTGTTCATCGGTCTCGTGCACGGTCTCGGGCAGGTCGTCATGCGACGCGGCAACGAGCTGCCGTTCGGTCCGAGCCTGTGCATCGGGCTGGGGGTCGTCGTGCTCGGCTGGAATCCGCTCTGGCGCCTGACGGGGCCGGTCTTCGAACGACCAGGCGAACTGGCGGTGGTCGGGGGCGCGGTCATCGTGCTCACGGCCCTGACGCTGGCGGTCTGGCGCCGGGTGCGGGGAAACGCGGCTCCGGGCGCGTGACGCTTCGAGGCCTGGGGCGTCGTGAGCGGTCTTGCCCGGGGCGCCCCGCTCCCCATACCATCCCGCCCCCCGTCCACGGGTCCAGGACCGCTCTCCGATGCCCGCGCCCCGTCGTCGCCGTCGCGCCTCTCACGCGGCCCTCGCACGCATGTGCCTCGGCGGACTGGCCGCGTGCGTGGTGGCGACGACAGGCTGTGCCGGCAGTCCACGCGTGACGCGCCCCGGTACCGCGGCGACCCCCGCCTCGCTCGAGCCACCACCCGGCGTCGCGGCTCCGGCCCACACCCTCCCGCTCGCGCCGCCGGTCGCCGCCATGCCCTCGCCGGCCGTCGCACCCGATGGTCTCTCGGCGGCCCTGACGCGCAGTCGGCAGGAGTCGCAGCTCATGCAGGACGAGATCGTCGCGTTGCGGGAGCAGCTCGCGAGCACGTCGTCCCAGCTCGCGACCGTGCGGGCCGCGGGCATGCCGGTGACCGCCGCCCCCATGGCGGCAGGCGCGGTGCCCCCCGGCACCATGCAATCGGCGCTGTCTGGACTGGCACTGCCGGGCGTGGATACGCGGTTCGACGGCTCGGTGGTCCGCATCGAGCTCCCGGCCGACGCGCTCTTCGACGGAGGCACCGCCAACCTCGTGCCGGGAGGCGTGGCACTGCTCACGCAGGTGGCGGGCGAGGTGGGCCGGGTCTATCCCGGTCACTTCATCGGCATCGAGTCGCATGTCGATACCGAGCCGCTCACGAACGCCTCATGGGCCTCGCCCCATCAGCTCACGGCGGCACGGGCCGCCGCCGTGTTCGACTTCCTCACGACGCGGACACCGCTGCGCGAGTCGCAGCTCTTCCTCGTGGCCCATGGCTCGAATCATCCCGTCGTGTCGAATGCCACGCCGGCCGGGCGGGCCAAGAACCGCAGGGTCGAACTCGTGATCTACCCCGAGCGGGCCCCGGGCGAGTGACCCACCGACGCGCCGCCGGTCTCCGCTCGCCCGTGGTCGGACCTGCCGTACACTGGGGCGATGGTCACGATCGTCGACTATGGCAGTGGCAACCTGCGCAGCGTGCAGAAGGCCTTCGAACGGCTCGGCACGCCGGCGATCATCACGTCCGACCCCGAGCGGGTCGCAGCCGCCGCGGCGGTGGTGCTGCCGGGCGTGGGTGCCTTCGGTGACGCGATGCAGGCGCTTCGTGCGCGCGATCTCGTCGCGCCCCTCGTCGACCACCTGCGTGCGGATCGTCCCTTTCTCGGCATCTGCATGGGACTGCAGCTGCTCTTCGAGACCGGCTGGGAGGGCGGACGTCACGAGGGCCTCGGCGTCCTCGCGGGGGACGTCGCCCGGTTCGACATCCCGGCGGGTCTCAAGGTGCCGCACATGGGATGGAACACCGTCTCCTGGCGAACCACGACGGGGCCTGCCGTCGCCGCGGAGCCGGAGCAGCACTTCTACTTCGTGCATGCCTACCATGCGCGGCCCCGCGACCCGGCGGTCGTCGCGGCCGAGACCGACTACGGCGGACCGTTCTGCGCCGTCGTCGAGCGCGGCAGGCTGTGGGCGACGCAGTTCCATCCGGAGAAGAGCCAGCGGGCCGGGCTGCGGCTGCTCACGGCGTTCCTGTCGTCGTGGCGGACGGGCTGATACGCTGCACGCGGACGACACTCCGGAGCGAGACGATGGAACTGTGGCCCGCGATCGACCTGCGTGGCGGACGATGTGTGAGGCTCCTGCAGGGAGACTACGAGCGGGAGACGGTCTTCGACGCCGACCCGGTCGCCGTCGCGATGCGTTTCGCGGCCGGTGGCGCCCGTCGACTCCATCTCGTGGACCTCGACGGCGCCCGCGAGGGTGGACCGGTGCAGGCGGAACTGGTGGGTCGGATCGTCGCCGCCGCGGGGCTGCCCTGCCAGGTGGGCGGAGGGGTGCGATCCGTCGCCACCGCCGCGGCGTACCTCGACGCCGGCGTGGCCCGGGTCGTCGTCGGC
>CAIWZS010000522.1 GCA_903917235.1 uncultured Planctomycetaceae bacterium
CGATTTTCCCGACGCGTGAGCGGCATGCCCGCATGCGGTGCCGCCAAGGTCCGCGTCCATGCCGGGCCGGACGATCCACTGGGGGTGAGGGCCGTACCCAAGACGCGATGACCCTTTCATGGCGAAGGGTGCGGGGAGGGCATAGGCTGTTTGCACCATATGGCCTGACACCGCCCACCTGACACCCAAGAGTGCCTTCCATGATCTGGTCGTGCATGTTTCCGCCCGCTTCGTCCCGCCGTGGACGTCGGTCGCCGTTCAAGGCCTCGGTCGAGCGACTCGCACGCCGCGACATGCTCGCGCCGGTGCTCGCCCTGCGAGAGCTGGAGAGCAATGACACGGCCGCCACGTCGCAGGAGCTGCGGGGTTTCGATCACTATCGCGTCACGGGCCGCGTGGCGAGTATCGCAGACGTCGATTCGTACTCCTTCACGGCCGATGCGGGTGCGCGGCTGGCGATCGACGTGCGGGCCACGGGCCGCACGGGGCGGGCCGCTCGGGACTTCTCCCCGCGTCTCACCGTTCACGCCCCGGACGGATCGGTGATCAGCACGGCGCCGGCACGGGGTGCGGGGCACGCGCGCCGGGCCGAGTTCGCCTTCCTCGCCGCCACCGGCGGGACGTATCGACTCGTCGTGAGCGGCCGTCAGCAGGAAGCCGGTATCGGCCGTCAGACCGGCGGGTACGCCCTGCGGCTCCGAACGGCCCCGCCCTCGTCGGATGTCGGCGACATCGCGCCGGCCGAGGCCGACGTGCTGACGCGGCTGGCCCTCTACCGACCCACCTCGGCCACGCCGAGCGCGAGCGACTGGCAGCCGCTGGTCGCCAATGACACCCGGCTGAGCGGGAAAAACGTGTATGTCGCCGTGCACGGCTGGGCGACCGACTACGCCGGTGTGCCGGCGCTCAACGGGACGACGACCGATCCGCTCAAGTGGTGGCAGACGATCGACTACCAGTCGCTCCTCACGCCCGCCTCGAAGACGCTCACGGAACCGGTCGCCGCGTACATGTTCCTCGGCCAGGTCGGTGAGGACGGCGGCAGCACGCAGGCCACGCTGGTGAGCCCCGCCGGGCTGGCATGGCAGCTCAAGCAGTCGGATCCCGATGCCGAGGTCCTGATCTACAGCTGGGTCGACGACTCGGCCCAGCTCCTCCCGGCGCCCTCCGAAACCTTCACCGCGCTCAACGGGGCCCGACTCGCCAGCGCCCTCGAGCAGGCGTTGCCCTCGGGAGACGGCCCGCGCGGCCTGCATCTCATCGGCCACAGCCATGGATCGAAGGTCGCGACCGTGGCCGCCACGCTCCTGCGGCAGCACGACCTCCACGTCAACCACCTCACGATCCTCGACTCGCCGGAGCGGACCACCAACGTCACGGACATGAATGCGACGAATCACCTCTGGTACTTCCTCCCGGCCCTCTCCATCGACCGCGGCCAGGCGGCGGGCACGACGTTCGTCGACAACTACATCTCCGATCTCGACCGGCGGCTGGGCCTCATCCAGGGATACGATCCCTACGCCCTCCCGGCGGTGAAGGTGTCGGCCCTGCAGCAGGTCGCGGACGTCACGCTCGACGCGGGAGTGCTCATGCCGTCGAGCCCCAGCTCGTTCGATTCCTTCTCGCACCGCTACGCGCCGGCCTGGTACTCCGGCGGCAGCGCCGCCTGGAGCGCCAATCCGTCACCGACCCTCGCCAACCAGTGGTCGCCGCTCGTCGCCAATCCGGCGGTGGCGCGGCCGGTGGCCGGCAATTCGATCCAGCTGTGGCGCTCGCCCAGAGATCCACAGTTCGCCCTCGTCACGGGACAGACGCCCGCGATCCCCCCGTTCGACCCGAGCCCCGCGCCACTGGTGCTCAAGCAGGTGGTGAAGCCGTTCGCACGCCGCCCGTCGTTCGACGGCACCGTCACGCTCTCAGGAGACGGCAAGGGCCGGGAGGTGACCGAGGCCTACACGTTCAAGACGCCCCCGCTCGACGACACGGATGCTTTCGGCATCTCCTTCAACCTGCAGTTCAGTGCCTTCGAGGCTGACGACCAGCTCCGGATCACGGTCAACACCGACATCGGCGACACGCAGAAGCAGGTCTACGTCATGACGGCGAGGCAGCTCGGTGCGCGTCAGGGTCTCGCCACCCTGAGCCTCGGCAGCCTGGCCCAGTACCCGGGACTCTTCAACACGAAGCAAATCGAGTTCAGCCTCGTCCCATCCGAGGGCAGCCAGTGCCGCACGACCGTGACCATCTCGAACATCAAGCAGTTCATCGTGCCGGGCGCGTGACGGCATGCCCGGTCGCGAGAGCGATCCTCGTGGTCGCGTCGATCGTCGCGCCGGCACCCGCTCAGGATGCCGTACCGCCGGCGCCGGACTGGGTGCAGCTCACCACCGCAGCCGGCTGGCAGCCGCGTGACTCGCAGGGGGAGGTGGTCTTCGACGGCAGGCTCTGGATCTTCGGCGGATGGTTCACCTCGCATGAGGCTCCGCCGCGGGACGTGTGGAGTTCCCCGGACGGCAGAGCGTGGCGCCAGGTGGAGGCCACGGCGCCCTGGCGACATTCCGACCTGCCGATGACCGTCGTTCACGACGGCCGCATGTGGCTCATGGGAGGCTGGTTCAACGGCCGGCTCCCCGGACACTCGGCATCGAACGAGGTCTGGTCGTCCAGCGACGGCAGGACGTGGCGGCGGGACACGGCCGCGGCAGGCTGGTCGCCCCGGCTCGCGGGCGGCATCGTCGCGTTCAAGGAACGCATCTGGATTCTGGGTGGCACGGAGAACTACTACTTCGGCGACGACACCAGTCTCCGGAACGACGTGTGGTCGTCGGCGGACGGGAGGGACTGGCGACTCGAAACCGCGGCTGCAGGCTGGTCTCCCCGCGCGTACCATCAGGCGGTCGTGCTCGGCGAGCACATCTACGTCCTCGGCGGCGGCAACTACGTACCCCGCTACGAGGCGCACGCCGACGTCTGGCGGTCGGCGGACGGCGTGCACTGGGAGCCGGTTACGGCCGAGGCACCCTGGCATGCAAGGCTCTGGTTCTCGAGCGTCACCTACCGCGACCGGATCTGGGTCCTGGGGGGCTGGTCGAACCATCCGCACCGGAACTGGAACGACGTCTGGCATTCCGCCGATGGGCGCGACTGGCGACGGCTCGATTCACGCGTTGTGTGGAAGGAGCGGCACGAGCACTCGGCCTATGTGTTCAACGACAGGATCGTCGTCGCCGGTGGTCACGCGCAGCCGCTGAACGCGGAGGTGTGGTCGCTCTTCGTTCCACCCGACTGGCGCCCGGATACCCCGTAGGCCGATCGGCGGCATCACGGCGATTCACGCGTGCCGGGGGGTGCCCGCGTGCGATCAGCGAGCCTGTGGACGGCGGCGATGATCCGCTCCTCGAGGCCGGGGTCCCATGGGCGGCTTTCCGTCTCGTAGCCGCCTTCGAGGAGCACGCGGCGGCTGGGGACGTAGCCCGGATAGTCGTTGGAGTAGCCGGCGACCCAGACGGCCGGCCCGTCGGGCTTCGCGAACTCCGCGTTCATCAGGAGCGCCGCGGCCGTGAGGCCCAGCGTCTGATGCACGCGTCCCGCCATGGCCTCCCGCAGGTCGGCCGTCACGCCGATGAGGTCGAGCGTGATCCAGAGCGTGCACCCCACGCCGTCGTCGAGGACGATCGCCTTCGTGAAAGGGCATTCTCAGCTTGAAATCCGACCCCCTGGACGGGAACAAAACGAGAGCGTGTACACGTGGTCAAGGAATCGTCTCTCGACAATCCCTCACCACGTGCATGCTCGCAAGACCGGACGCATCAACGCGCGGTCTCGCCGGGACGCTCCTCGAGGTCGTGGATGATCTCGTTGCGATCGTCGAGGACGGCGATCCGGGGAACGAGCGCCGCGGCCTCGTCGAGGGTGACGTAACCGAAGCCCATCACGATGAGGACGTCACCGGGACGGACGAGGCGGGCGGCTGCGCCGTTGACACAGACGGTCCTGCTGCCCCGGGCGCCGCGCAGGACGTAGGTCTCGAACCGCTGGCCGTTGGTGATGTCGGCCACGAGCACCGCCTCGCCCGGCAGGAGGCCCACATGCTCGTAGATGTCCGGGTCGAGTGTGATCGACCCCACGTAGTCGACGTTGGCTTCCGTGACCCGGGCCCGATGGAGTTTCGCCCTCAGGACCTTGATCAGCATGGAGTCGATTCGAGGACGAGAGACGGCACGGGCGGACATGGGCCGTACCGCGGCGGACGGCTCCGCCTAATGCTACCAAACGCTGTCGGCCGCGCCGGAACGGACGGGGTGTCGTCCGAGGTGACCCGTGAGGGGTCTACGACAGGCCCTCGACCTGGAACCCGTCACGATACGTGCGCCGAATGAGCGTCGTAGCCTCGGGCACGTCCACGACTGCCAGGGCTTCCGCATTCCACGTGAGCGTGCGTCCCGGGAACCGGTTGGCCACCACGCCCAGCAGCAAGGATTCGGTGAGCCGCCCGGCGTAGGCGAAGTCGGCGCTCGTTTTGCCCGTGCCGAGGCAGGCATCGACCCATTGGTGGTAATGATTGACGTCCGGCACGTCGGGCCGTCGGTAGTCGGCGAATCGCTCCTCGGGGAAGAGCACCGCCTCGCCGATGTGCGGCAGCAGCATGACGCCTCCTTCACCGATGAAGAGCGATCCCTGGTCCGGCAGTTTGACGGCCTCGGGCAGCTTGACGTCCGCGCTCTTCGGCGGCGCATCGGCCCCGTCGTACCAGGTCCAGCGCAGCGACGACGCCGTGTGCGCCGTACCGGGAAACTCGTATTCGACCACGTTGCGCTCCGGATGCCCCACGCCGGTGGGCGGCCGGCAGGTGGTCCGCACCCACCGCGGCGCCGTGAGTTCGAGCGCGTCGAAGGGCGTGTCGAAGATGTGCACGCCCATGTCGCCGAGCGTGCCCGTGCCGAAGTCGACCATGCGACGCCAGTTGCCGGGGTGATAGAGCCCGGCGGTGTACGGCCGGGTCGCCGCCGTCCCGAGCCACAGGTTCCAGTCGAGCGCTGCGGGCGGCGCCTGCCCGTTCGCCGGTGCGGCGCCGTCATACCCCCAGTTCTTGGACGACCACGCGTGCACGTGGCTCACCTTGCCGATGACGCCCTCCTGAATCATGCGCGCCGCACGGCGGTAGACCGCGCTCGAGTGCACCTGGATGCCCATCTGGGTCACGAGCCCCTTGGTCTCGGCGACCCGCCGCAGTTGACGGGCCTCGTGGACCTCGTGGGTGAGCGGCTTCTGACAGTAGACGGCCTTGCCCAGATTGAGCGCGCTCATCGCCGCCGGGGCGTGCGTGTGGTCGGGCGTGGAGACCACGACGGCATCGATCGTGTCGCCCAGCGTCGCCAGCATCTCCCGGAAGTCGCGGAACGTCCTGGCGTGGGGGTGGCGTGCAGCCGCCTTCTCGAGCGTTCCCTGATCGACATCGCACAGCGCGGCGACCTCGACCTGCGGATGGGACGCGATCGAACCCAGGTCCGCGCTTCCCATCCCGCCGACGCCGACGTGCGCCGTGCGCAGACGGCCCCCGGGCGACGCGGCGACGAGTCGTGATCGCGAGCCGTTCCAGCCCGCCGCCACGGCGGCGGTGACAAGAAACGTGCGCCGGGTGACGGAGACCGGGGAGGCCATGCCGCAGGCATGGCCATGACGGCGGTGAGGGTGGGGCATCGCTGGTCCTCGTTTCGGTGGATCTGTCACGTCGGCGAATCGGACGGTGGCGATCGGCGAACAGCCGGTCGTCGACGGCAGGGTCAACGGGTCGAAACGCGAAGCGACGGACCGCCCACGTTGTCGGAGAGGTCGCCCGGAGCCTCGTTGACCCGCACGTAGAGCGTACCGTCTTCGAGCGCCGTGAATTCGGCCGCCGCCCCCTCCGCGAGCACCTCGAAGCCCGGTCGCCGCCCCGCGTCGTCGGGCTCGCGCCACTGCGCGACGAGCAGGCGGCCGATCATGCGGCCTCGATACCAACGGAGCGAGATGCCGTCGGCCTCGCTCTCGAGGATCGTCGTTCGACCTGGCGGCGTGTCGGCAAGCGACCCGATCCGGTACCGCCCCGTCGCCTCGATCCCGTACGTCTGCCCCGCCTCCAGCGCGATCTGCGTGTTCTGCCACCCGGCTGCCGCGTCCACCTCGACGCGGTCCTCGCCTCTCAGCGGCCGCCCCGGAGACCAGTCGACGGCCATGCGCGGCACGTCGTAGCCGTAATCGACGTCCTGCGTGAACGCATCGAAGTCGCGGGAGGCGCGCACGGCATCCCAGCCGGGCAGCGTCGCGAGGCGGGCGTTCATGTCGGGCGCGAGCGGTCCCTGCTCCAGCCGTGCGAAGGTGTTCGCGTGTGCCGGATGGAGGGCCAGCAGGGTCACGGCCGCCCAGCTCGCGGCGTAGGCGGACAGCGCGCGGTGGTCGCCGTGTGACTGGGCGAACACGTCGGCGAGCGACGGCGCGGAACCGGCGACGCGCAGCGACCGCAGCGCCTCGATCCGCCCGAACTGCTCGGCATCTCCACGTCGGTCTGGGATGGGCGTGGGGATGAAGCGGGGGGCGCCGTCGTCGTACTCGATCCGATGGGTCGCCAGGTGCTCCGCGATGCCCTCCATGTACCACGCCGGCGCGGCGAGATCGCGCACGGTGATCGTGAAGGCATGCACTCCCTCGTGGAGCAGGAGGTGCCGGCGGTAGGCGGGGTTCGACTGGTCGGCAAGCCAGAGTCGATGCCGGTCGCAGAAGCCGTTCACGAATGCGGGCACGTCGTCGGGCAGCAGGCCGGCGGCCCGAAACCGTTCCCGGTCCACGATGAGACAGCCGAAGGCCCGCCACGCACCGAGCCGGTCAGGATCCAGCCGGTAATGCCGACACCACGCGTCGAAGGCCTGATCGAATACGCCGGGCAGTTCCGCAATCCCGTCCCCGTCCCGCATGGGGCGGTCGGTCGCGAGCACGAGCCGCTCCCCCGTCAGCACGCGCAGGCCCGCGCGGACCGCGCGCTCCGCCAGCACGGTGACGGCCTCCGGCTCGGCGGAACGGACCTCGGAGGCAGCCGGCCACGGTCCCAGCATGGCGAACAGGGCGGCCATGGCCACGAGGGCGCCGGTGCGTCGTCCGGCACGCTGGGCGCGCCGCAGGAGTTGCCGAAGGTGTGTGACCGGGACGTCACCCCGGAGCACGGCACCGCCGACGGCTGACCACCGCAGATGGTCGTGGTTTCGCATCCAGCCCAGTTCACCAGCGCCGACTGCGGGTCGGCAAGCCGTACCGATCACAGGGGAAGCGCCTGCATCGGGAAACGGGGAAATTCCGATCGCACGGTGGGACGACTTCTCGGTAGAACCCCGCGGGAGGACGACCGCGCGATGCGGCAGGGACGGCGACATGGCGTGGCGGTGTGCGCGGTGACCGCGAGCCTGCTCGCATGCGCTGCTGCCGAGCCCGTCGCCGCCGACGAGTCCGGGGCGGCAGCCGCCGGCGTCAGCGCGTGGGCGACGGGAGGCGGTTCGGCGACGGCGAAGCCGACCGATCCGGACGGCAAGCCGGGTGGCAGCGCGACGGGTGCTGCCGCGCTTCCCTACTGGCAGGCGCCGGCGGTTCCGACGGCGGTCATTCAGGGGGGCGCGATTCCCCCGGGATGGCAACCGCAGGCCGTGCCATATCAGGGGATCGGACCCGACGGTCGGCCGGTGACGATGTACGTCGCGCCGACCTATGTCTTCACTTACCCCGTCGGCCCACCCGTGCCCGCCGTGCCGCAGGTCGACCGTCGCCGCGGCCGCGGCATCATGCGTCCGGGCATCCAGAACGATCCCTACGCCACGGGCTGGAACTATCGCTCCACCGGCGCCACCGCGGTCGCGCCGGCGCTGCCCCCGCCCACGGTCGCCCGCTACGCCCCGCAGCCCTACCGCTTTCCGGCCGATTCGCGCGCGCTGACAGGCACGCCCCTGGTGCCGCCGGCAACCGTGACACCCCCCATGCAACCACAGACCTGGGGAGACGCGCCCGCAGCCGCGATCGCCGCGCAGGCCGTTTCGCCGCCGCCACCCCCGTCCGGCTGGGCGGCCGCGAACCTGCCGCCGACCGCCGGGCCACCGCCCGCGGGATGGGGGCCGGCCAATCCGGCGGCGGTGCCTGCGGCCCCG
>CAIWZS010000523.1 GCA_903917235.1 uncultured Planctomycetaceae bacterium
CCCCCGCGGTTTCTTCCGTCGCCGGAGACCGTCCTGCTCGTGCACCTCGCCGTCACGGCGTTCATGACGGGGCTCATCTGGTACGTGCAGGTCGTGCACTACCCGCTCATGGCGGGCTGGCCGCACGACGACTTCGGACGATGGGAGGTGAGCCACCGCGACCTCACCGCCGCGGTCGTGATCCCGGGCATGATGCTCGAGGGCGTCACGGCGACGTGGCTCGTCATCCGTCCGCCCAAAGGCGTGGCACCGTGGCTGCTCGTCGCGGGAGCAGCGGCGCTCCTCGGAATCTGGGCCAGCACCTTTTTGCTGCAGCTGCCCGCCCACGGGATGCTCACGCTCGGATGGGACGAGGGCGTGCACGCTCGACTCGTGGCGACCAACTGGATCCGCACCGCGCTGTGGACGGCGCGGCTGGTGCTGGTCGGGATCGCGGTCCACGCCCTGCTCATCCGCCGGGACTCCGCGGTGAACACCTAACGCCCGGTCAGGGCGAGACGAACACGACCCGCTGGCTCGGGCTCGTCTGGCGTCCGTCCGGGGCGTTGGGGTTCGGGCCGTTCTGCGCGACGACCGAGCCGCAGTAGGCGGCCGGATGACCCTCGATGAAGACCGTCGAACTGCCGAGCCTCACCCGGCAGCCGCCCGCCACGCCTCCCGAGACGAGGCCGCCGGCGGCCTCGGGCTCCGCGGCGGAACCGCGCAGGAGCGAGTGCTCCGTCACCGCGTTGGCGCCCGTGATGAGCACGCTCGAGGCCACCGTGCGCATGTCGGCCTCGTCGAGCGAGGCGCGGTTCACGAACGCCGTGGCCGGCGGTGCCTCGCCGTCGGGCACGGCCTGACCGACCCTGCGACACGCGTCCGGAAAAGCCTCGCAATCCCCCCGTTCGTTCGTCGATGCCGGCTGCATGTCCCACTCGGCCCTTGCGGCCGCCTCCAGAAGCCCCGCTGCATCGCCGCAATCCACGCCACGAACCCTTGCCGTCAGTTGAGGTGGACCCGTCGCCCCGCGATGGTCACCTCTCCGTCGGCCACCTTCCCGATCCGATCCGCGAGCAGTTCGTGCTCGGCATCGGTCTCGACACGAATCCTCCCCGCTCCCCAGGTCAGCAGGCCGCGCACCCACCGCTGCACGGCATCGAACCGACGCAGACACTCGGTGGCGCGCACGCGGATCCGCCGCGCCCGCACGACGACGCGTCGACCACCGAGCGAGACAGCATTCCCGGCGGCCACGCGGATCGAGCCCCGGGGCGCGTGCCACGAGGCCGCCTGCGGCGGGAGTGCCGCCGGGACATCCTCCGCGTCGATCCCGCCCGGGAGCACGCCGACCGCGTACCACCCGTCATCGTTGCCGGCGAGCAGGATGTCGTCACCCGTCCGCACCGCCGGCAGGTGCATCGCCATCCTGGCGACGACGGTGCCCGACGTACACCCGACGAGCAAACGGGCTGCATCAGGGTCGAGCACGGCGAGGAGTTGGCCGACCGCGACGCGGGTGCCGCCGACGTCGACATCGGGTGGCGCGCCGTGATCCGGCTCCACCGCGTGGCCCGGCGCCGCCGCGATGAAGGCGTCGTCGACCGCCGGATCGCTCATGGAGGCGGCTGCCATGCCTCGGCCTCCCGGAGTTCCTCGTCGGTCCAGCGGGCCGCCGCGACCTGCGCGGGCGACCACGGCACGTCGTCGGCGCTGGCGCAGTGCAGGTTCGCGCGCGTGAGGCTCGTCCCCACGAATCGCGCCGCCCGCAGGCTCGCGTGCGACAGGTCGACGTAGTCGAGCACGGCACCGTCGAACACCGCACCGTCGGCGACCACACGGCCGAGCTTCGACCGCGTGAGGTCCGCCGCCTCGAACCGCGTGCCCACGAGCCGCGCCGCGGGCAGGGCGGCCCGCACGAGCCTCGCCTTGGAGAGATCCGCTCCGGAAAGATCGGCGGTGCCGAAAAAGGAGGCGCTGGCGTCGACGGACCGCAAGGACGCTTTGGCGAGGTCGGCTTTCTCGAGATTGCAGCCCACGAGCACGGCCGTGGCGAGGTTCGCCGCCACGAGCCGGGCCCCCTGCATCTGGCACTGACGGAAGCCGCAGCCGGCGAGCGCCATGCCGGCGAGGTTCGTGCCGCGGAGGTCGCACTTGACGAACTGCGTCGCGTCGCAGGCGGCCTCCGCGAGCGACATGCCCGCGAACGACGTGTACTCGAACACCGTGCGGGAGAACCGCGTGTGCGCGAGCGTGGCTCCCGCGAGGCGGCCCCGCAGCCACGTCGCACGCGAAAAGTCGGCATGGTCGAGCGTCGAGCCCTCGAATGACGTGTCGGCCAGGCGGCAGGCGGTGAGGTTCGCGGCCGTGAGATCGCAGCGGATGAACTCCGCCCGCGTGAGGTTCGCCCCCGCGAGATCGACGGAGGTGAAGCGGCACTCGGTGAACCGCGCATATGAGAGATCCCGACCGGCCAGCGAGCAGCCGGTGAGATCGAGTCCCGTCGCCTTCGCTCCCCGTGCCGGGATCACGACCTGCTGCTTGGGCGCGAGCTTCGCCCCACGGAGGTCGGCACCGGCGAGCCTGGCTCCACCGAGGGCCGCGCCTGAGAGCAGGCAGTCGGCCAGCGACGCCCCGGTCAGATTCGCCCGCCGCAGGTCGTCCGAGCGCAGGTCGGCCCCATCGCAGACGGCCGATGAAAGGTCCGCACCTCGAAAGTCCGCCCGCCGGAACCTGCCGCGCGCGAGCCGTGCCCCGGTGAGGTCGCAGCCGCGGAAGTCGGCCCCCGGCAG
>CAIWZS010000524.1 GCA_903917235.1 uncultured Planctomycetaceae bacterium
GACCGAGGAACGCACCTCGGTGGTGCGGGTATGAGTGCCATCCCCGGTGGGGCATGGCCGGGTTTTCCCGGTACGTCATCCGGGGTATCCTCGGGATCCGACGCGGCCTGAATGCGAGCGGATCTGATGGCGGCCTGCGGGATCGACACCTGCCTTCGTGGCATGGCGAGGCTGGCCAACGGCCGCTGCATGGCGATCTCCCCGGATGCCACACGGGTGGCCGTCGGCATGGCCGACGGCTCCCTGCGGGTCTACGCCCTGCACGCCTGACGGCGCCCCGGGCCATCCCATCGCACGCCGGCCGGTCGCGATCGCCCCGCGGGCGGGCGGTCACCGGGCTTCGGCCGGACGCCGCGCACGGGCACCGGGCGGCGCCGGAGCCGCCATCGGCGGCGTCTCATAGAAGCGTCCATCGTCGACCAGCCGTGGATCGCCGGTGCGCTCGAGTTCGTCCATGAGCCGGTCCTCCAGGTCGGCGAGCACGTCCGCGTAGGCCGGATCACCGGCCACGTTCGTCGTCTCGTGCGGATCCTTCACGAGGTCGTAGAGCTCGTGCCGGGGCCGCTTTCCGTAGACCCACTCGAAGTGCGCCCGCCACGGATCGCCGTGCCTCGCGCGCACGAGCCATGCCTTCGCGGGGCCCGCATCCTCGTCGGGCAGCGTCACGAACGTCTCGGTCTCGAGCTCCCGTTCCGTCGGCTCCGACGGCCCGGCGAGCCGGTAGGGATCGCCGAGCGGCCAGCGGTCGGGACGGAAGTTGACGATCAGGGCGTGCGTGGAAGTGCGGATCGCCCGCTGCGGATACGGCTTGAAGTCGGCGCGTGCCATGTCGACGTGCCGCTCCCGGCCGGTGAAGACCTGCGATCGCGTCGGATCGACGAGCCCCGAGGCCTCCGCTCCGAGCACCGGCCAGAGCGTGCGGCCGGTCATCACGGCCGGCACCGGCAGGCCCGCGGCCTCGAGGAACGTCGGCGCGAGATCGGTGAGGCTCGTGAGATCGTCCACCACGCGGCCGCCGCGCACGCCGGGGCCGGTGATCGAAAGGCACACGCCCGTGCCGAAGCCGTAGAGGTTGCACTTGCCGTGGGGAAACCCGGGCGGCCCGTGGTCGCCGCTGATCACCACGAGCGTGTCGTCTCGCAACCCCGCCGCGTCGAGCTCGGCGAGGATCGTGCCGATCGTGGCATCCCAGGCCGCGATCTCGCCGAGGTAGTCCGCCACGTCCTGGCGCACCTCCGGTACGTCGGGAAGATGCGGCGGCAGGCGCCCCTGGAGATCGTCGGGATCGATGCCCCAGAGCCGCGTTCCGCTCCCCTTGACCCACGGCCGGTGCACGTTCGTCGGCCCGAACCAGAAGAAAAACGGCGCCTCGTCCGGCCGATTGGCGAGAAACTCGCGAAAGGTGTCGCGCGCCTCCGCGAGGATCTCGGCCTTCGCCTCCTGGATGCCCCTGCCCTTCTCGACGAGACGTGTCGCGTGCTGCGAGAACTGGTTGATCCTTCCGCCGGGCGTGGCGACGGCATGCCGCCGCTCGAACGGCGCGTTGGCCGGCGAACCAGGCCCCCAGACCTTGTGGGCGTAGCCGAGGTGGTAGCCAGCCTGCTCGAGGAGTGGCGGAAAACTCGGCAGGGTCGCGTCCCACACGGCGCCCCGCAGGATCGACCCGGTGCCGGTGCGCCAGAAGTGCTGCCCGGTGAGCAGGGCGCTCCTGCATGGCGTGCACGAGGGGGCGCTCACGTGCGCGCGACGGAAGATCACGCCCTCACGTGCCACGGCGTCGAAGTGTGGCGTACGCACGACGTCGTTCATGCCGCCGGGGCCGTCGAGGGGCGCGTAGCACGAGGCGTAGCGTCCCCAGTCGTCGGCGAAGAGGAGGAGGATGTTGGGGCGTGACTCGGCAGCGTGGACCGACGCTGCAACCACGAGCGCCATGCCGCAGACGACGGACCGCCACACGCGACGATGCCAGGGGCACCCGCTCGTCATCGATCTCGTCTCCTGCGCGACGCGACCCCGCCCGGGCCGCTCCGCGCGGCCGGGCCGGCCGTCAGTACTTCGGAAAGATGGCGGGGGTCGGAAACCGCTCTTCGGCGCTCGCCGAACCGTCGTCGAGGTATTCCTCGCGGGGCACGTTGACCTGCGGCCAGAGTCCGAACCCTGGGTTCACGCGCACCGTCCTGCCGGGACGAATCCCCTCGATGATGAGGTCGGTCTCGACGCGGATCTGGATGCCGCTGCTGCCGAGCGGTGCCTCGCCGGGCGTCCTGACGACATCGAGGATCGGCCCCCGCGAGGCCATGTGCCCGGGGCCGTAGGCGCCGTGCGTGTGCTTCAACGTGCTCTCGACCGCGTTGATGACGGCGGTCCCGCCCTTCTTGAAGTCGTCGTACAGTGAGGCATCCATGCCGCCGAAGAGGGTCGCCGTGACGATCGCCCGACCGAACGTGCCATACTCCACCGCATCGACCCGCGCCGGCATCCACCGGCTGCGGATGAAGGCCCGGTGCACCGCCCGCTGCTGCTCGGCGGCCCGCTCCATCGCGGCCTCGTCGAGCCAGATATCCGACACGTGAAACTGTGTGAACACCCCGTCGCGGGTGGGCTTCCACGCGATCCCGAGCAGAACCGGCCGGCCCTCGAGCGTCCGCTTGCCTTCGGCCGGCCACGCCCCGTCGGCGATCCACTCGCCGACGGTGAGCCGCTCGCGGCCGCGCCACAGCCGCGTGGCGGCGTCGAAGGAGAACGTCTCCCCGCCCCGCGTGCCGGCCACGGCCGCGTCACCCGCCTTCCCCGGGCCTCCGTCCCGCGGTTCCCGGCGGGCGACGAGCGTGCCCTGCCCGTTCTTCACGTCCACTTCGGCGAGCTTCCAGACCAGGCCCTCGCGCAGGCAGTGGCTCGGCTCGTCTTCGAGGAGGAGCACGTGGTTCTCCGCGGGCGCGATGCCGGAGCCCCGGTTGTGGTTCGCGTCCTTCGTCTTGTTGTCGACTGGCAGCACCGGCACGGACGAGATCGTCGGATCGGGCGGGAGGAAGGCGTGCACGTGGAGCACGGTGCCGAGCGGAATGTCGCGCAGGTCCGCGGGCGCACCGTGGGAGCGCACGATGCCGTAGGGAAGCATCGCGAAGGGATGCGGATCGTTGCGGAAGAACATCCCCGAGCCCTGCACGCGGACGCTGCCGCGCCGGTTGGCGTGATCCACGAAGACCAGTTCGCCCCGGTACACGTGCGCCTTCCCGAGCGGCGGAAACGTGCCGGGCTCCGGCCGGAACGGCTCCTCGGCCCCCGCGACGGCACCCAGGGCGAGCACGATGGCCAGCGCCGACACACGGCGGCGATCGGCAACGCGTGTCATAGCTCGACCACGCCGGTGCTGTCGCCGAAGCGATCGATCTCCACGCCCATCTTCTGCCCCATGAGGAGCAGGAGGTTGCTCATGTGGGCATCCGGATTCGCCGGGCGGCTGCAGAGCGCGTAGTGCTCGCCCGGCTTGTCCAGCTGGTAGCCCTGGAAGTGTCCCTGGTTGAAGTCGAGGTGGCTGCCGTGCTTCAGGCCGAGACCCGCACCGCCGGCAAGCACCAGCGGCAGGTTCGCATTGCCGTGGCTGTGGCCGTACGACATGCCGCTGCCGAAGAGCGCCATCGTCGTGTCGAGCAGCGGCTTCCCGTCGTGATCCCTGGTGTCCGTCAGGCGCTGGAGGAAGTAGCCGAACTGCTCGATCGCGAAGGTGTCGTACTGCGTGAGCTTCTCCATGTAGCCCGGGTCGCCACCGTGGTGGCTCAGCTGGTGCCGCGACTCGGTGATCCCGATTTCCGGAATGGCGATCGCGTCCCCCTCGCCTCCGAGACTGAAGGTCGCGACCCGCGTCACGTCGGTCTGGAAGGCGAGCACGATGAGGTCGTAGACGGTGCGGAAGTAGTCGCCCGCCATGGTGGCGGCGATGTCCCGATTCGTCCGCATGCGGTCGGCGTCGGAGATCGTCGGCAGCGGCGTGTCGAGCCAGGCGTCGGCCCGCCGGGTGCGGATCTCCGCCTCGCGCACCGAGGTGAGGTATTGGTCGAGGCGGCCCTTGTCGACCGCCCCCATCCGGCTCTCGAGCCGGCGGACCTCCGCCAGATTGGCATCGAGGACGCTGGCCTTGCGGCGCAAGGCCTTCCGCCGGACCGCCGTGCCCCCCTTCGGTTCCTCGAAGAGGGCCGCGAACATCTCGCTGCAGCGACGCATCGCGGGCAGCCGCACCCCATCGGCCGTCCAGGCGAGCGAGTCCTGCGTGATGGCGATCTCGATCGACGGGTGACGGGTGTGCTGCGCGGTGACCTCCGCCATCTTCTGATCGATCGAGATCGTGTTGCGGTCGGACGGTCCCAGCTTTCCCCCGGTGAGCCAGACGGAGATGCAGTTGTGATGGTGTGCCAGAGCCCCCGGATGATGGAGGCCGCTGATGGGCGTGATGACGTCACGGTGCTTCTCGAGAGGCTTGAGCGATCGCGAGAAGTCGTAGTCCCGGCCGGGCGACGTGATCTGGTAGTTCAGCGAGTGGACGCCGTTGGCCAGATAGACGAAGGCGCTCCGCTTCGGGGCGGCGGTCGCCTCGGCCGCACCGAGTGGCGTCATGCATTCGAGCAGCGGCAGGGACACGCAGGTGCCCATGGCACGCAGGGCGTGACGGCGGTCGATCCGCCAGGACTGCGAGAGAAGGTGGGCCATGGACGTGCTCCTCGGCGGGGGTGTCAGCGCTTCCGCATCAGGTCGGACAGGGCCACGGCGCGGATGAGATCCCGGACCCGGTAGTCGTTCTTCTTCGCCTCGGCCGCGATGGCCGAGATGTCGTCGCGGTCGTCGATCGTCAGCACGCGACGCAGCGCGTAGGTGCAGACGTGCTCGATGAAGGCGCGGGCGACCACGTCGCGGTCCTCGAGCAGGCGTCGCTTGAATTCACCCGCATCCCGGAAGGTCCGGCCGTCGGGAAGCGCGCCGGCCGGATCGATCTCGGGGTCGTCGCCGGTGCCGGCGGCGACCTTTTCCCGCGTGCGCCACTGCCCGATCGCGTCGTAATTGTCCCACGCCAGCCCGAGCGGGTCGATCAGCGCATGGCAGGCGGCGCAGTTGGCGTCGTTCCGGTGCGCCTCGAGTTTCTCGCGGAGGGAGGCCTTGGGGCTCTGCGGCGGATTGGGCTCGATGGCCGGCACGTTCGCCGGCGGCGGCGGGGGCGTTCGGCCGAGGATCGTCTCGCTGATCCAGACGCCGCGATGCACGGGGCGGTGACGTGTGCCATCCGACGTGAGGCCGAGCACCGCGCCCATCGCCAGCAGGCCGCCGCGATGATCCCCGGGCCCGAGGGCGACCCGCTGAAATCCCTCCGCGTGCGGCTCCGTCAGGCCGTAAAAATCGCAGAGCCGGGCGTTCGCCATCGTCCAGTCGGAGTCGAGGAACGCGTCGATCGGCAGGTTCCGCGCCACCATCTCGCGGAAAAACTCGACCGGCTCGGAACGCATGCTCGTCTCGAGCCACGCGTCATAGGCCGGGTAGAGCTTCTTGTCCGGCGGGAACATGCCGACGCGATGCAGCTGCAGCCACTGCCGCGCGAAGTCGTCGACGAAGCGGTCGATCCGGCCGTCCGCCAGCATGCGGTCCACCTCCTCCGCGAGTCCCGGCCCCTCGAGCCCACCCCGTGACGCGGCCGCGAAGAGGCGATCGTCGGGCATGGAACTCCAGAGCGCGTACGAAAGCCTCGACGCGAGCTCCCACGGCGTCAGCCGGTCACGCGGCACAGGATCGCCCTCGACGAGGTAGATGAAGTGTCGCGAGGTCAGGACGCCGTGCAGCGCCGTGCGGTACGCGTCGCGCATCGCCTCCCCGGCTTCGCGTTCGGCGCCGTAGTCCTCCAGGTACCCGGCGAGCTCATCGGGGCGCACCGGTCTTCGCCACGCCCGCTCGGCGAATCGTCGCAGGTGTTCGGCGACCACCTCGGGCGGGGCGTCGTCCGGCGGCAGCACGTCGTGGCGTCGGCCGCGCTCCTCCTCGGTCTCGAGCGGCCCCTCCCACTCGATCCAGTCGAGGATCACCGTCGAAAAGAGCCCGTTCCCCTTGTCGTCGAACATCTGCGGCGCGTTGGGGTTGAGCAGCAGCGTCTCGCTCGAGTGCGTGAAGATGTGACCACCCCGGCTGGAGAGGGCGTTGCGGAACGCGGCGCCCGCCCGCCTGTCCACGACGTGGGTGGCCACGACGCAGAACTCGAGCGACGTCGGCATCTCCAAAAACACCTCGCACTCGATCACCTGCGGGCTGTCCTCGGGCGCCGTGAGGTCGAACTCGACGAGTGCGTCCACGGTCTCCTCGCCCGTGCGCCTGCCGATGCTCAGGTGGGCCGGCTGCCCGCCCGGTGGCCGGATGCCACTGGCCTGGAGACGCATCCGATAGAGACCGCTGTGCTCCGGGCCCGTCCGCCCGAACCAGTGCGGCGCGAGGGCGCTCTGGACGCTGCCCGGGAAGAGCAGGTACCGCAGCGGCCGCTTGATCCCGAACCGGTCGAGTGCCTCCTGCTGGGCCTTGCCGCCGCCGTACCGCAGCTCGGCGGCCGTCTTGCGAACCGTACGCGACTCCCGGGGGGTGGCGGGGAAGGCGCGATCGAGCACGATCTCCGCGGCTCGGTAGTAGCGATCCACGTGCGACGGCGACAGCGACAGCTCGGAACCGATCCGTTCGTAGCCGTGCCACCGCGTGTCCTCGTTCAGCTCACCCGGCTTCGTCGGGTCGTAGCGGACGCCGAGCAGGTCGTGGACCGTGTTCTGGTACTCCGTCCGGCTGAGTCGGTAGTGCGCGACGGCCGGCCGCGCGGCCATACGCGTCGCCCGGCCTTCCCGGATCCGTGCATCGAGACTCGTGACGAAGGCGGCGATCTCGTCCCGGGTCGGCTGCGGCTCGGGCTCCGGGGGCATCTCCCCGGAATTCACGCGCTCGATCACCTCCGCCCAATGATGCGTGTCGGCACCCGCGGCAAAATCCCGCGACAGGCTGTCGATCCGCAGGTCGCCCTTCGTCTGCTCGGGCCCATGGCACCGCAGGCAGTGCCGCGTCAGGAAGGCGTCGAAGGGCTCCACCGCACGGATCACCGACGAAGCTCCTGCGGCGACGAGCAGGAACGCGGCGACGACGCGGCCGGCGGCTGGAACGGTTCGGGGGGCACGCATCACGGTCGCCCTCGCGGCAAGGCGGCTGCCGTCACGGCCTCGAATCATACCAGAGCGTGGGACGTGTCCCCCACGGCGCGGGTCGTGTTCGCGAAGTCACCGGCTCGGCCGCCAGCGCCGCCCGCGTGCCGCCGGTCCGGGGGGAAAAAACTACCGTCGGGACGCCGCGTCAGTCGGCGTTGATCGAGAAGACCGTCGCCGGGCCGCGGCGCAGGATGCCGACGTACTCGTACCATTCCTTGACGAGAGGATTGGGTTGCGGCATGTCGGAGGAGGCGAGCCGCACCTCATCGTAGCGGTCGCCCCAGTAGCCTCGCAGGTCGATCGCCGCCAGCCGCTGGAACACGATGCGCGATGGGCCGTCGTCAGTCTCCAGGTCGAAGAGCTCGCGGTCGATCGCCGTGCTCCGTGACATCGCGACCGTGCAAGTGCCGGTGATCTGCACGAGGCTGCTCGTGATATTCAGGCCGTCCTCGGTCGGGTTCACCACGGTCAGGGACGCCATGCTGATGCTCGAGCTCGTCGCGTCGAAGCCGTCGTCCCCAGCGTTCGTGGATGAGACGCTCGCCACCCGCCATTCGCTCGGCCCGACGCCAACGAGGGTGATGCCGTTGATGTCGTCGGTGCCGTCGTCGTCGCCGCCCCGCGGGTCGGGGCGGCCGAGGTAGGAGCAGTCGATCCGGGTGGCGACGAACGACGAGCTGCGGACGCCGACGCCCGACCGGCTGCTGATGTTGTCCATCGAGGCGGTGCGGAAGGCCCCGCAGAAGAAGACGCCGCCATTGAGCGCCTGCGTCGCCGGTCTGTCGGTGGCGTCGGAGGCGGCGAACGAGACGGCCCCCGCCCGGAGCCGAGACCCCGAGTCGAAGATCAAGGACGCAGCGGTAAGGTTCCGCCCCGTCACGTAGCCGTTGCGGATCAGCACCTGCACGCCGTCCTCGATCGTGAGCGTCGTGCCCTCGGTGACGTGGACCTCCGACGTGATCACGTACGTGATGCCGGCCCGGAAGGTCGTATTCCGCGCGATGTCGGCCGACACGTATTCGATGGCGCCCTGGTATTCGAGCGGAATGCCCCGGCTGCCCGTGGTGGGGAGGCTCGTGATCGCGGGCGTGCCGGCAGCGGTGCGGATCGACGCCCCGGGCGGGAGCAGCAGCGAGGCGCCGAGATCCACGAGGGTGCCCTCGTTCACGTCGCGCGGCAGCGGATAGGAGAAGGTCAGCTGCCGGACGTTCGTCCGCGGGGCATCGACGGGGAGCGTCGCCAGCCGGCGCACGCCGCCGATGACGATCGGCAGCTGCGGCGACTGCCGCGACACGGTGACCGGCTCCGAGTAGTCGACGGTGACCAGGAGGGCGTTGCTGAACGGCCGATCGATGCCCGCCGACCGGGCCGCCACGGCGAGCACGGCGGACGGGCCCGTCGCCGGGGAGGAGAACGCGGCCACGGCGGCCTCGACCGCGGCATCCGCCACCGGGCCGACACGGAACACGAACGTCACCGGCTGTGACGACCGGACGGTCTCGACGCCGCCGATCGAGAGCAGTCCCGTGAACGCATAGAGACCAGGCGTCGCGCCGGGCTTCGTGAACCGGTCGGCGACACCGCCGGTGCCGATCGTGACGGCGATCCGCCGCTCGAGCGGCTGGCCATCGGAGGCGGCGATCGTCATCGTCCGTCGGATCTGTCCCGTCTGCGGGGGCACGGCACGGTCGGTCAGCTGTCCCACGCGGAGGTCGAAGCCCGGCACCGGCACCGCGCCCAGCTGGAGGTTCACCTCCAGACCGCGGGGCACCGGGCGAAAGGCCGGCGCTGCGCCCCGGCCGTTCCAGCTCGTGAGGCCGGTGAGCACCTCGAGGTTCACCGTCGCACCGAGCGGTACGTTCGCGACCGAGATCGGCAGCTCAGTGCGGAACTCCCGCCCCACCGGCGCGAAATCGCGGGCCACCGCCCGGGTGTTCACCGCCACCATCTGCGTGTCGCCGAAGAGCGTGTCGTCGTACGGGACGACCGTCGCGAGAACCGCGGAGGCCGACTGCCGGATCGTCGCCGCGGCCACGGGCGTCGGCGCCGTCCAGACGGCGACGGCTTCGGACCCGATTCCCGGGGCCGACGGCGGCATGAAGGTGTCGGCCGCGAGATACTGACGGGCCTCGAGCCGTTCGCAGCCGGCAAGACGACCTCCCGTCGCGCGGCGACGACTCTGACCGCGACGTCGATGGTCGAGTCGGTCACTCATGTCGGCGACCGTCACTTCTTGATGATCTTGCGCGGGGGCTGACGGCGAGCGGTCGTCGTCGCACCGGTCGCGTAGAGCGTCATGCCGTTGTGCGAAGTCCCACCCCGCGTGGCATTCATGCCGCGGCCGGCGACGGTGGCATTCGGCCTGCCGCCGTACGTCGCGAAGGCGAAGACGTAGTCACCCCGCTGGCGCTGCGTGCGGGTCACCGCACCGATCGAGATCGGCCCGATCGTGGATCCACGTGCCGCCCGCGACCCGATCTGCATGTTCTGCGACAGGCCGGGCAGCGAGCCGACCTGGAACCCGCCCGCCTGCACGAGCGACGGCAGGCCGCCGTCGAGCGTCAGCACGCCCCCGACCGTCAGCGTGCCGAGC
>CAIWZS010000525.1 GCA_903917235.1 uncultured Planctomycetaceae bacterium
AGGGACGAATCGGGCGCTGGTGACGGGGCGGAACCATTGGAACGGGTGCCCGGAGAGGCGACCCGGCCCGGCACCCCGGCAGGCCGCAGCCGCCGCCGGGGTTGGGCCGGGGATCCACCGTTTTGCCCCTCAAGGCGCGAGCCGCGAGAGCGCCTCGGGCCCGAGGCGCGTGTCGAGGTGACGCCGAAAGCGATCGCCGGCGTGCTCCTCCGCCTGATCGATTGGCAGGTGGGAGCGTACCGGAATGTCATGCGTCATGAGCGAGGGGAGCGCATTTGCACGCTTGGAGCCGAGCGCCACAGGGTGGGCAGGGCGGCATGGCGGATGTCTGATCGGGTACCGGACGCGTGAGGTGGGGGGACAGGGAGGGCGACCAGATGGCGGAATCGGGATTGTCCGGGTGGGGATACCGGTGGTATTCGCATCCGGTCGGCTGCGCCCGCCGTCGCTCAAGGTTCGCCGGTCGGAATGTCGAAGGCCCCACGTATGCGTCGCCGCTCGTTATGCCTCGTGTCGGTCCTGTCCGGGCTCTCGGCCGTGATCGCGTCGGCGCCGACACGAGCTCGGGCTCAGCAGGGCTTCGGCCCGACGACTTCGCAGACGGCTCCCGTGGAAGCCGCCTGGCCCGCGGTCCCGCCTGCCCGGATTTACGTGCTCCCCTTTGCCATGGACCCGGCGCTCCAGGAACAGCTGCGGCAGCAGTCGGCTTCGATCATCCCGCAGGGGCCTGTGCGGTCGCTCATCGCCTCGCGGCCGCGCGTGGTCGATGCGGTCACGGGCTACGATCGCAGCGAGCCACCCGGCGTGGCTGTCGCCCGGCAGGTCGCGGAGGAACTCGCCGCCGCCGGCTGGCCGGCCGTCTTCTGGACGCAGGGGGGTGCACCGCCGGCGGATGGCTGGCGGCTCGTGGGCGAGGTCGTGAGCCTCGATGACGGCAGCACGCTCGCCCGCAACGCGATCGGCTTCGGCGTGGGCAACGCCACGATCGGCATCGACGTGGCGCTCTGCGATCCGGCGACCGCCGGAGGCCGGCCGTTCTTCGTGCTCGACAGCTCGGACCGCGGGCGGCGTGCACCCGGATCGCTCGCCATCGGCGCGGTGGCCGGCTTCAACCCGGCCGTCGTGGCGGGCAAGATCGTCGCCTCGAACAGCGGCATCGCCGACGTCACGCAGCAGCGTCGCATGGCCGACGAAATCGCGACCGCCGTGGCGACCGCGATCAACTCCCACGCGTCGCGTCCAGCCCGCTGATGCGGACGAAGCAGGAGCGGATGATCCACGAATGCAGTGGCTCCTGGAGCAGGTCGCGGTGGCATAGGGCGCCCCGACCCTGCCCGGTAGGCCACGCGGAGTCGCCGGTCGGAGTCGATCGACGTCACTTCAGTTTGTCGATCAGGAAGGCGTTGGCGTTGGGGTAGGTCTCGTTCGGCGTCGTGCTCGAGTGAAACTGCCCCTCGACCCCCTCCTTGCCGAGCCGCTCCATGAGCAGGAGGCCGAGCATCGGCGAGTGCGTCGGGTCCTTGTGGACCTCACCCTTCTTCGCCCCGACGACGCCGTCGTAGTAGAGGCCGATCGGCGGATCGTCCTTCGAGACGTGGTTGATCGGTGAATACTCCGCGATCCAACTGGCGATCCGGCCGCGCTCCTTCTCCACCGCCTCGAGGTCCGGCAGGCCGAA
>CAIWZS010000526.1 GCA_903917235.1 uncultured Planctomycetaceae bacterium
CCGCCAACTACACGACGATCTCGAACGGCTCGTCGTTCAACTACCTTCACAGCGCGATGGGCGGCTTGGTCGTGGGCAACTTCATCGCCACCACCTCGGAGACCGAGACCGGTCGGGCCTTCATCTACGATCTCGACTCGCAGCTGTTCACGCCCATCGTCTTTCCGGGATCGATCAGCAACACGGCCTACGGCATCTGGGCCAACGGCGACGGCACCTACACGATCGCCGGCGGCTTCTCCCAGGTGCCGGTGAACAACGCGACCGACCGCCTCCGGCCGCTCGGCATGGCGTCGCTCATCGACTACGACCGGGCGTCGGGCCGGTTCTCCAATCCCCGCGCGTTCAGCTACGAGGGGCTGCCCGACCAGGCCACCGCCGGCACGCACTTCATGGGGATCAGCGGCGTCGAGGACGGCGTGTACACGCTCTCCGGCAGCGCCTACGTGTCCGGGCAGATCGTGAACAGCGGCCTGGCGACCGTGCGGCGCCAAGCGGACGGCTCGTTCGGGCCGATGACCTGGCAGGAGCTCTCCCCGCCGGTGTCGGTCACGGGCGTGAACGGCCTGCCGAGTGCCAACTCGGTCTACGGCAACGCGGTCGTCGGCATCGTGCTGGGATCCAGCGGGGCGGCGGGCTACCAGGCCCGCGTGGACGTCGGCTTCCAGCCCTCGAACGTGATCTCCGGGAACCGGGGCAGCGGCGTGACCGTCGCCGGCGGCGTCGACAACGCGATCGCCATGAACCTCATCGGCACCAATCCCGCCGGCACGGCGGCCGTGTCGAACCGGGGCAACGGCATCCTCGTCACCTCCCGTGCGAACCGCACGCTGATCGGCGGCCAGGCGACCGGCGGCAACGACCCGACTGCGGGCGTGTTCGTGAGGCCGCCCCAGGGCAACCTGATCTCCGGCAACGACGGCAACGGCGTGCTGGTGACGGGCGCGGCCACCGCCACGACCATCTCGGGCAACTTCGTCGGCACGGATGCGACCGGCAACGCGGCGCTCGGCAACGTCGGCGACGGCGTGGCGGTCGTGAACGCCAGCGGGACGTCCCTCGTGGGCACCACGTTCCGGCAGAGCCCCTTCGTCTTCTACAACGTGCTCTCGGGCAACGGCGGCAACGGTCTGCGGATCACGAACGCCACCGACACGACGGTGCAGGCCAATTTCGCGGGCGTCGGGGCGAACAACTCCACGGTGGTCGCCAACGGCGGTAGCGGGATCCTCGCCAACGGCACGTCGTCGAGCATCCTCGCCGGCGGCCCGATCCCGCTGGGCAACGTCACGTCGGGCAACGACCGGCACGGCATCGAGGTCTCCGGACGCACGAGCGGGTTCGTCTCCTACAACAACTTCGCCGGCATGTTCGCCTTCGGGGGGGCCGCGCCGAACCGCCTCGACGGGATGAACATCACGGCCACGGGCGGCGGTACCATCGTCCGTACCAGCCTCGTGGGCGGCAATCTCGGCAACGGCATCGTCCTCGCCGGCAACGCCACGGGCGTCACCGTCGAGGACACCGCTGCCGGCACGAATTCCGCGATCTCGGCCGCGCTTCCCAACGGCGGCAGCGGCGTCCTCATCACGGGCAACGCCCGCGGCAACGTGATCGGCGGCTTCCAGCCTTCGATCGAGACGAAGGTGCATCTCTCGGGCAATGGCCGCTACGGCATCGAGGTCACGGGCCGGGCCCGCGACAACCAGATCTTCAACGCGGTCATCGGGGCCGGCTTCGTCGTCTCCCAGCAGATTCCCAACGCGCTCGGGGGCGTCTTCATCGGCCCGGGCACGTCGGGCACGGTGCTCGGCGGCTCGCAGCCGTTCTTGGGCAATCGCGTCCTGTTCAACGCCGGCGTCGGCGTGACGGTCTCGAACGCGTCCCGGAACCAGATCATCGGCAACGAGATTCGGGCCAATGCCGCCCAGGGAATCGCCCTGCTCGGCGGCCAGAACAACGTGGTCGGAGCGGTCGGCGCCGGCAACAACATCGTCGGCAACGCGCTCAACGGCGTGCTGGCGGCGGGCAACCTGCGCGGATCGTCGCTCTCGTCCAACACGATCTCGGCGAGCGGATCCAACGGCCTGCTCCTGCAGGCGGCGACGAGCCTGCTCGTCGGCGGCGTGCTCGACGGCGTGGCGAACACGATCGTCACGAGCACCGGCTACGGGCTCTCGGCGATCGGCGCCTGCGGCGGCACGCGGGTGGTTCGCAACGTGATCCGCAACAATGTCCAGGGCAACGTCGACCTCTCCCAGTCCACCGGGATCATCTACGTTCCCTGACGCCGGCGACGTCCGACGGCGGCCGCCGATTGCGAGGAATGCCATGGACCGTCTCCGCGCCCTCCTCGTGATCGTGTCGTGCGTCGTCGGCGCGCTCCTGTCGTGCCCGAGCACCGTGGCGCAGGACGCGGGTCGTCCCAACGTACTGCTCATCATCGGCGATGACCATGCGTGGACCGACTACGGGTTCATGGGCAGCACGGCGGTACGCACGCCGCACATCGACCGGCTCGCCGCGGAAGGGCTGGCCTACACGCGCGGCTACGTGACCACGGCGCTGTGCAGTCCGTCGCTGGCCACGCTCTTGACCGGCCTCCATCCGCACCAGCACGGGATCACGGGCAACGATCCCGTGAAGGGCCTCGACCGCGAGGCCTGGCTCGACCGGTTCTTCACCCATCCGCTGCTCCCGCGGATGCTCGCCGACGCGGGCTACCTCACGCTCCACACCGGGAAGTACTGGATGCGGCAGCCGGCGGCCGCGGGGTTCACCGACGACATGGGGGCCACCGATCGGCACGGCGGCAAGGCCCTGGCGATCGGCCGCGAGACGATGCAGCCGATCGATGATTTTCTCGACCGGGCGGGCCGCGCGGGGAAGCCGTTCTTCGTCTGGTACGCACCCTTCCTCCCGCACACGCCCCATACGCCGCCCGCGCGGCTCCTCGAGCGATATGCCGACGTCGCGGACCTGCCGGAGCGCAGGTACCTCGCGATGGTGGAGTGGTTCGACGAGACCGTCGGCCATCTGATGACGGGCCTCGACCGTCGCGGCATCGCGGAAAACACGCTCGTGATCCTCCTCGCCGACAACGGGTGGCGCGCGTTCGGCAAGTCATCCCCCTACGAGAACGGCGTGCGGACGCCGATCGTCCTCCGGTGGCCCGCGCGGGTGAAGCCGCGGATCGACCGCGAGTCGCTCGCCGGCAACATCGACATCGTGCCGACGATCCTCGCGGCCACGGGCGTGCCGGCCCCGCAGGGGCTGCCGGGCATCGACCTGCTCGACGCGGGGGCGGTCGCCGCCCGCGACACGCTCTTCCTGGCGAATTACGCCCACGACATGGCCTCGCCCGCCGAGCCGGACAAGAGCCTCTGGTCGCGGTCGTGCATCCAGGGATCATGGAAGCTCGTGTCATGGCGGCCCGACCCGCCGGAGATCAAGCCCTCGCTGGGTGCCTGGCAGCACAAGGATCCCGAGGCGATGCAGGAACTCTTCGATCTGGCCGCCGACCCGCACGAGACGAAGAACCTCGCGACGGCCCAGCCCGAGCGGGTGCGCGACATGCAGATGCGGCTCGACACGTGGTGGAACCCGGAGGCACGATGACCATGACGACCTCACGCCCGCCGATCTCGGGGATTCTCGTCCCCCACATGGTGCCGCTCGACGCCCACGGGCGCATCGATGAGGACGAGCTGTCGCGGTACGTCGGCTGGCTGGTCGAGCGAGGCGTGCACGGTCTCTACCCCAACGGCTCCACGGGCGAGTTCGTCCGATTCACGGCGGAGGAACGGCGGCGGATCGTCACGATCGTCTGCCGTGCGGCGGCCGGACGCGTGCCCGTGGTGGCGGGGGCGGCCGAGGCGAACGTCACCGAGACGCTGCGGGCCTGCGAGCACTGTGCCGCGGAGGGAGTGCGGGCGGTGGCGATCGTGGCGCCCTTCTACTACAAGCTTCCCCCGGAAAGCGTGGAGGCCTACTTCCGCGAGATCGCGCGGCATACGCCGATCGACGTCACGCTCTACAACATCCCGATGCTCGCCTCGCCGATCGACGTGCCGACCGTGCGGCGGCTGGCCGAGGAGTGCCCGAGGATCGTCGGCATCAAGGATTCGACGGGCGACATCTCGCACATGCTCCGGCTGATCGCGGCGGTGCGACCTGTGCGGCCCGACTTCACGTTTCTCACCGGCTGGGACCCGGCGATCGTGCCGATGGTGCTCGCGGGCTGCGACGGCGGCACGAACGCCACCGCCGGGGTCGTGCCGGAGTTCACGCGGCAGGTCTACGAGGCGGCACGGGCGGGCGATCTGCCCCGGGCGTTCGCGCTGCAGGCCCAGCTCACCGAGCTCTTCGACGTACTCTTCCCCGGGGGTGAGTTCCCCGAGGGGTTCCGCGTGGGCGTGGCCCGACGCGGCTTCCGCATGGGCACCTCGCGGCAGCCCCACACCGCGGCCCAGCAGGCCGCCTTCGCCGCCGTCGGCGAGCGGGTCGACGCCCTGCTCGCGCGACTGGGCCTCGGCTGATACCCATCCACGCGGCTGAGTCGAGGCGACCCTCGGCCAGGCTTACGTTTCGATTATGTGGATTGCGTTAGCCGGAAAAAGTGAGCGGTAGTACAATTCTTTGCGTCCAGAACTGCGAGCACACGGGCGCCGTGGCTGGTTCACACACGCTCCATCTTTCTTCCGGGGAGGGGTGATCATGCGAAGTCAGTCAAACCAAAAAGCGTTCACGCTCGTGGAACTGCTCGTCGTCATCGCGATCATCGCGGTGCTCATCGGCCTTTTGTTGCCGGCCGTGCAAAGCGCCCGCGAGGCGGCGCGGCGCAGCGACTGTACCAACAAGATGAAGCAGCTCGGGTTGGCAGCCCTCGGCCACGTCGACGCACGACAGATCTTGCCGCCCGCGACCCACAACGTGGCGATTCGCACGGCCATCAACGGAAACGGCATCTGGAATCGCCTGTCGTTCATCGTCGCCGTGCTGCCGTACATGGAGCAGGGCGATCTATATGACGCCGTGATCTCGTACTCGACCAACGGACAGCAGCCCTGGTCGACGTCGGCGAACAGCGCGACCGGGGCACCGTCGCCGTATGTGACGCGTCTTGCGGCCGTGCAGTGTGCATCCGATCCGAATGCGACGGCGGAGACACTGGGACGCACGAATTATCACATCAACCGTGGCGATGTCTGGGTCAACTGGGACTGGTGGGAAAACCGTGGTCCTGGCAGCAACGGCGAACGTCGGAAGATCAACGTCTCGACCGTGTCGGACGGCATGTCGCAGACGATTCTCTTCGGCGAGGTCGCGACCGGCGTCAACAATTCGACGAATCCCAAGACGGGTGTGGCCTGGAACGTCGGCACGAACAGCCCGACGACGGCACCGGGTGCCTGCTTTGCGGTCTCCGGTGGCCTGCCCGCCGGCGGCGTGGCCACCTGGGGCGCGAACGGATCACGCTGGGGCGACTCGGTCTCGATCTACACGCAGTTCTTCACCGTTCTGGGGCCGAACACCGCGTCGTGTGCGACCGGCGGCAACACCGAGAACTGGGGCATCTCCCACGCCAGTTCCTGGCACCCGGGCGGCGTGAACGTGACGATGTGCGACGGGTCCGTGCGGTTCGTCAACGACTCGATCGACGCGGGCAATCCCGCGACGGGCACGCCGAACTCGGCGGCCCAGGGCTACACGGGGCCTTCCGTCTGGGGCGTCTGGGGTGCGCTCGGCACGATCGCCGGAGGTGAAACCGCCCGCTGAGGTGTGTCGCGTCACCTCCGCGAGCGGGTGAGACTCGCACGGTCGAGGTGTGTGGGCGGGACGGGTCGAGATCAGTGGCATCGGAACCGGCGGCCTCGGAGCCGGCGGTCGGCACAGGAGGACGGTCATGCAACGGAACTTCGTGACGGGTGGCGGTGCGGTCGGGATGTCGTACGGCATCGGCATCTGCGTCGTGACGGCC
>CAIWZS010000527.1 GCA_903917235.1 uncultured Planctomycetaceae bacterium
CGACGTGACCCCCGCCCACCTCGTCACGGCGCTCGTCACGGAGCGCGGCGTCATTCGGCCGGTCAGCCGCGAGGGCATCGCGCAGTGCCTCGGGCGCATCTGACGTCGCTGGTGCAACGGCTCGGGGTGCGGCACAAGTCTCCTCGCTCCGGCCGCAGCGGCCGCTCGTTCGGGAAGCGTTCGCCGATCCCCCTTCACCGCGTCTGCTTCGCCTTCCGAGTCATCGCTCCACAGCACCCGGATGCGCTCCGGGTAGCGGGTGAGGCAGGGTGGCGCGGGCGGCCGTGCTCCTGCCGGCTCACGCGGGCGGCTCGGCCGGATCGGGCAGGTCGTCGAGGCTCGTCAGCCCGAAGACCTCGAGGAATCGCGCCGTGGTGTGGTACGTCGGCTCTCCGGCCGCGCCCTCGGCGGGCCGCCGAAGCTCGAGCAGACCGCGTCGGACCAGCTGGCGCAGCGTGGCAGGCCGTGCGTCGCAGCCGAGTTCGACGAGCCGGTCGCGGGGCACCGGCTGATGCCAGGCCACGAGCGCGAGCATCTCGAGCGACTCGTCGTCGAGCCGGACCATGCGGGCCCGCGACTCGAGCACGTTGCCCAGCCTCGCGAACTCGTCCCGCAGCCGCATCACCCACCCATCCCCGCACGTGACGACCTCGTAGGGGCAGTTGTTCGCGCGGAACCGCCCCGCGAGTTCACGGGCGAGGTCGTCCACCTCGGCGGGGGTGACGCCCCGCATGAGTCCGGCCGCGACGCGGCTGCCGAGCGGACGGCCGCCCGGCAGCCCCACGAAGAGCAGGGCCTCGAGGATCGACAGCGGCGTGACCGCGGCGGCCTCGTCCTCGACGGTCTCGGCGGCGTCGAGGTCGGGCGATGCATCGACGGCCACGACCTCCGCCGGCGTTGCCTCGGGCGGGCCCATCATCGCGGCGAACGCCTGCGCCAGGCGGTCGATCGACAGGCCGCCGTCCGCCGGTGGGCCGCTGAAGCCCCCGCCGGGTCGCGGCTCATGCGCGAACCCGCCCGCGGCGGGTCGGTCGCCAGGGTCCTTCCCGGCCATGCTGCCGCTCCGGGGTGGCGTTACGACGCGTGACGGCGGGCGACATGTGCCCGCATGAACGCGAGCGAATCGGCGGCGAGCTGATCCTCCGACGGGAACATCTTCCGCCAGATCTTCGTCGCGGCCGCGATGTTCGGCAGGGCGAGTCCAAACGCCTCGACGACCATCCAGCCGTCGTAGCCGACGGCGCGGAGGGCGTCGAAGGTCGCATCCCACTGGACGTGCCCCGTGCCGGGAATGCTGCGATCATTCTCCGAGATGTGCACGAGCACGGTGTGCGGCGCGGCCTCGCGGATCGCGGCCGTGACGTCCTTCTCCTCGATGTTCGCGTGGAACGTGTCATACATCATCCGCACCCGCGGGTGCGCGACGGCCTGGATGAAGCGCACGGTCTGGGCGACGCTCGTGAGAAAGTAGTTCTCGAAGCGGTTGAGGTATTCGACGGCGATCGTCACGCCCGCCTGCTGGGCATGCTCGGCCACCTGGCGCATCGTGTCGACGCCCCACTTGAATTCGTCCTCCGTCGGGCCGGCCCCCGTGAACTCGCCGATCGCCGAATGCGTCGGGCCGCAGAGGATCGTGGCGCCCGCGGCATGGCAGCAGTCGAGCGTGCGCCGCATCGCATCGACCGCGGCCGCACGCACGCTCGCGGAGGGGCTGATCGGGTTGTCGCCGGCGTTGCGCACCGTCACGGCCGTGCGTGCGAGGCCGAGTCCGTCGAAGCGGGCGCCCCAGCGGCGGTGGAGCGGCTCGTCGAGCTCGAAGATGGGGATCTCCACCCCGTCGTAGCCGAGGGCCTTGATGCGCTCGACGACGGGCACGAGGCCGTCGTGGAGGCGGTCGGTCCAGAGCAGGAGATTGAGTCCGTAGTGCATCGCGAGGGCTCCCCGGGATCGACGATCACCAAGCCGGATTCAAGCCGAACGGCCGCCGCCGGGCAAGACGGGCCGGGCCCGCTCGTGCGAACGACCACCCGCCCGGATGGGCGCGAGCCCCGACGGCCGCGGCTCGGCCAGGGCGCGACGCCCCTTCCCGCCACTGCACGCGATCAGAAGAGCTTCTGGTCGCCCCGCTCCGGTGCCACGCGTCTGCGGCCCGCACCGCCCCTCTTGAGCCGCCGACCCCTGGCCGTGGACGGGGCGCTCTTGAGCGGCTCGGCGGCGCCGTCGAGAGGATCGTCGACCGCGATCGTCTCGAGCCGTGCCCGGATCCGTTCGGCATAGGCCTCGGAGAGCTCGCATCCGATGAACCGGCGACCGAGCTTCTTGGCGACCGCGAGCGTGGTACCGCTGCCGGCGAAGGGATCGAGCACGACGTCGTCCGGGTGGCTCGACGCGCGAATGATCCGCCCGAGCAGCTGTTCCGGCATCTGGCAGCCATGCCAGCCCGAGCGTTCCTTGAACGTGCCGCACACCCGGGGGAAGTACCACGTGTCCTCGTCCGAGCCGAAGCCGGCGGGCAGGTCCTGCGGCCGCAGCACCCACGTGTCGTCAGGCAAGCGTCCCCGCGGATTCGCCCGCTTGTCGCCGTAGACCAGCTCGCGGGCGCTGGGCACGCGGATCGCGTCGCTGTTGAACGTGAAGGCGGCGGGATCCTTGACGAGGTGGAACAGGTGGGCGTGGGACCGGCTGAACTTGGAGCGGCAGTTGACCCCGAACGTGTAGTACCAGACGACCCAGCTGCGGCAGGTGAAGCCGAGCTCGCGGGTCGCGAGCACCTTGAGTTCGGCCGCGTACTCATCGCCGATCGCCAGCCAGAGCGTGCCGTCCGGGCGGAGCACCCGCTGCACGCCCCCGATCCACCGGCGGGACCACGCGAGGTAGTCGTCGGCCGTGCGGCGGTCGTCGTAGGTGTCGTAGTCGTAGCCGATGTTGAACGGAGGGTCCGCGAACGCGAGGTGGACGCTTGCATCGGGCAGGCGCGCGAGCATCTCGAGGCAGTCACCCTGGTGGATGGCGTCGAGCGGGAACGGCTCGGGCGAAACGCGGTCGGCTGCCATGGATGCTGAATGTAGGGGAGGAGACGCACCGCGCGAACCCGCCGGCCTCACACGCCCGTCGCGAGGCGGAGGGCGATCCGACAGGCGTTCTCGAAGACCGCGAGGTCGAGCCGCTCGTTCGTGGTGTGGATGTCGGCCTGGCCGCAGCCGAGCGTGACCGTCGGGATGCCGTTGGCGGCCATCCAGTTGGCGTCGAGGCCGCCGTTGCTGACGTCGAGCCTGGGCTCGAGGCCGACGGCCCGGACCGCCTCCGTGGCGGCCACGACGCACGGTTCGTCGTCGTCGAGGCGGAACGCCTCGTAGTCGAGACGGCCCTCGCACGTCACCCTGCCCCTGCGCCCCGACGCGCTCTGCACCCGCTTCGCGGCGTCGGTGAACGCCTTCTCGATCGCCTTGACGATGCGGGAGCGAAAGGACGGGTCGTGGCCACGCGCCTCCGCCCGCAGCTGGGCCGACTCGGCGACGACGTTGGTGGCCGCACCGGCGTTGATGACGCCCACGTTGCTCGTGCCGCGCTTGCCCTGCTTTTCGACGAGGCCGTGCCAGCCGTCCTCGACGAGCGAGGCGATCGCCAGCGATGCGATCGCGATCGCCGAGACCCCCTGCTCCGGCGCGACGCCGGCATGGGAGGGAATGCCCTCGATGGTGATGTCCATGCGGTAGCCGCCGGTCGCGCCGACCGTGATCTTCTCGGCCGCCCCACCGTCGAAGTTGAAGGCCAGCTTCGGGCGGCCGAGGTCCGCCCCCTTCACGTATCTGGCTCCGTAGAGTCCGACCTCCTCCTGGATCGCGAAGAGGAGCGTCAGCGGTGGATGGTCGAGGCCGCGCTCGAGGATGTCGAGGGCGGTGGAGAGCACCACCGCCACGCCCGCGCGGTCATCGCCCCCGAGCCCGGTGCTCGGGTCGGTGCTCACGATGAAGTTTCCCTTGACCGCCGGCTTCGCCCCGAGGCACACCGGCACGGTGTCCATGTGGGCCATCAGGAGTCGTCGGGGGCCCGGGCGCGTGCCGGGAAGCCTGACGATGAGGTTGCCGACCTCGCCGGCGATCGGCGTCCGGGTGTGTGCGTCGTCGAACGCGATCGCGTCGGCGGGGCAGCCCGCCTTGCGGAGCCGGTCGGCGATGTGGTTCGCGATGGCCTTCTCGCGCCCCGAGACCCCGGGAATGGCGAGCAGATCGAGCACGACCCGCCGGGCACGGGCGAGGTCGGGCGAGACGGCACCGGCCGTCGGCGCGGCGCCGCTCGCGACCCGACCTCGCGCGGGCCGGGCCGTGCGGGGCGGGGTGCGTGTCGAACCGTGCGAACGTCGCTGGGGCGTACGTGCCATGCAGGCCTTTCGTACCGGGGCGTGGGGGGTCGTGCTCGGGCAACGCGGGCATCCGCGTCGCCATGCCGTCTTCGTGAATCGATCGCGCGTCACGCGGCCGCGGGCTCGAGCGGCCACACGGGCAGTCTACCCGCTCACGCGTCGTCTCACCCCGTCGCCGCCTGACGGCGCCCCACGGCGCGACGGCAGGCGGTGAGCACGGAGATCGCCTGTTCGGGCGCGAGGGGCCAGGTTTCGCAGCGGCCTTCGGCGATCGCGTCGGCAGCCAGCCAGTGCCGCGCGAGTTCCGTCGCGGTCGGTTCGTCGGCGGCCACCACCGTGCCGCTCGAGCCGACGGCGGCGCGGACGAGCCGCCGCAGGGAAGGGCGGGATGCGGCCGCGGCGAGATCACCGGACGAGACGTGCACGACGACCGGCGCGCCGGTCTCGATGGCGAGGTCGGCGAGGATGCCCGCGTGCACGACGAAGATGGCGTCGGGATCGAGCATGTCCACCGCCTCCGCGATCATCTGCCGGGCGGTCTCGCGAACGAGTCCGAGCAGTCGCGACGGCACCGTCGCGGTGGCGGTGAGAAACGCCTCGGCCGCGCCGTCGCGGACGGCGGCGAGGAGCATCCGGGATGCCGCGGCGACGTCGTGCAGATGGATGCCGTGGAGGCCGGGGCTGGGTGACTCGAGCGTCGAGACGCTGGCGGGCCCGCAGACCGAGGCGATCACGTCGAGCCCGGCCAGTGCGGTCCGCAGATGGTGCGCTCGGGAGTGAGGAGGATCGCAGCAGGCGTGATCCACGAGCAGGATGCGCATGGTCGTCGCGTTCCGGTCAGTCCCGCCCCGTCGAACCCTGGCGCGCCGGTCGCCATGTCGCGTCACGGCGTCGCCGGGTCATGGTCTACCCCGTGGCCCCACCGCCGGCAAACGCGAGGCGGGCCAGCGCGAGACCGACGGCCGCCCATGCCGCGGCGCCCCAGTCATCGGCCATGATGCCGAGGCCGGCGGGCAGTCCCTCGAGCTGTCGGCACGGAGCGGGCTTCCAGATGTCGAACACCCGGAAGAGCACGAAGGCCGCGGCGAGCACGAGCACGGAACGATCGGACGGGGGCACGACGAGGAGTGTCAGCGGCAGGGCCGCGGCTTCGTCGAACACGACCGCGCCCGGGTCCTTGCCCCGCCCGAGCCGCGCGGCCGCCCGCGTGCAGATCGGGATTCCCAGTGCGCAGACGATCGCGACGAGGGCCGCTTCAAAGAGGAGCGTCGTGCCGCCCGCTCCAGCCGCGTCCGTGAACCGTGTCGCCAGCCACGTCGCCGCACCACCCGTGGCGAGCGACAGCGGGATTCCCACGAGCGCGCCGAACGTGCCGGGGGCCCGCGGCGCGTATCCGACGCCGCCGCAGGTGCCCGCGAGCAGCCATGGGTCGAAGGCGGGGCGGACGGAGTCATGTCCAGGCTCCATGACGCCCAGTGTAGCGGCCGCGGGCCGTGGATCGGCCCTGCGTTTCGAGCACGTCCCGCACCGCTCGGGGGCCGCCGTGGAGGGTCCGTCGTCGGTACGACTATCATGCAGCGAGAGTCGTGCGGTGGAGACGCGATGCTGCGTCCCGGTCGTTCCCGCCGGCTCGCCATCACCGACCCCACGGAACGCGAACATGGAGACGACGTCGCCGGCCGCCGAGATCGGGCCGCTCGCGCTCGTGGAATACCCGCATCCGGCACTCGCGCGTCGCGCGAAGCCGGTGATGCGGCTCGACGATTCCCTCGCCGCCGCGATCGACCGGATGTTCGAAATCATGTACGAGGCGGGTGGCATCGGTCTTGCGGCCAACCAGGTGGCGCTCCCGTATCGGCTGTTCGTCGTCAACTGCTCGGGGCATCCGGACGACGGCGAGGAGCTCGTCTTCGTGAATCCGGTACTCAGCAAGCCGCGCGGGACGGCCGTGCAGGAGGAGGGATGCCTGAGCCTGCCGGGCGTCCGCATGGACGTCCGACGACCGGAGCGGGTGGTCGTCGATGCGTGGTCGCTCGACGGAGAACCCATCCACCTCGATCTCGACGGCCTGCTCGCGCGGGTGGTCCAGCACGAATACGACCACCTCGACGGCCGGTTGTTCACCGACCGGCTGCCGGAGGCGGCGGCGCTCGAGGTGCGGCGATCGCTCGAGACCTTCCGGGAGGTGTTCGCCGGCAAGCAGGCCCGCGGTGAGCTCCCTCCCACCGAGGTGCTCCTCGCGGAGCTCGACCGACTCGAGGCGGCACGGTGCACGGCGTGACCGCCGCCGACGGGCTCCGCCTCGTGGTGATGGGCACCGGACCGTTCGCGGTGCCGATGCTGCATGCGCTGTGCGCCTCGGAGCACACGATCGCAGCCGTTGTCACGCGGCCGGACCGCGCCCCCGAGGGGCGACGACCGCCACCGAATCCGATGCGTGCCGCGGCGACCGAGGCTGGGCTGACGGTGCTCGCCCCGCAGCATGTCAACGAGCCCGTCGCCGTGGAGGTGATCGCATCGCTCCGTCCCGACCTGCTCGTGGTCTGCGACTACGGGCAGATCCTCTCGCCCGCCGTGCTCTCGGCCGCTCCGCTGGGCGGGGTCAATCTGCACGGGTCACTCCTGCCGCGGCACCGCGGGGCGTCGCCGGTGCAGTGGACGATCCTTTCGGGAGACGACGTGGCGGGCGTGAGCGTGATTCGCATGACGCCGGCGCTCGATGCCGGAGCGATCCTCGCCACGCGCTCGACACCGCTCGGAACGCGTGAGACGGCCGCCGAACTGGAGCCACGGCTCGCGTCACTCGGCGCACCCGCCGTGGTGGAGGCGATCGGGCTCCTGCGGGCGGCGGCCGCCGCCGGTGGCCTCGACACGGTCGCGAAGCCCCAGGACGCGACCCGCGCGACCCGCGCCCCTCGCCTGACGAAGGCCGATGGCGTCGTGGACTGGTCACGGTCCGCGCTCGCCATCGATCGACTGCGGCGAGCCCTCGATCCGTGGCCGCGTGCCGTCACGTTCTTCGAGCGGGCCGACGGCGTGCGGCAGCGGCTCGTGCTGGAGGACTCGGCTGTCACGGCAACCGTGCCGTCGCCCGAGGTCGCGCCGGGGACGGTGCTCGCGACCGACGACGGCCGCCTCGTCGTCGCGTGCGGTGCATCCGACTCCGGCACGCGCACGGCCCTCGAGATCCTGCGTCTCGTCCCGGAGGGACGCCGCAGCATGTCGAGCGCGGAGTTCCTGCGCGGCAGCCCGCTCCACGTCGGCTCGCGGCTGGGGTGAGGCGAGTGGAGCAAGAGAGGATTGATCGCTCGTTTCAGCCTGAATCCCGGGCCTGAATCCCGGCCATGCCGACATGCACCCTGCCATGGCGGCTGACGACTTCATGTTTCTATACTCGCGTCCCCGGACGCATCGTTGCGGTTCACGTTGCGATCCGCCTTCCGGTAAGGCGTCGTGTTTCCCGAATCGGTAGCGGGAAAATGGCCAAGCGGCTTTGGATCGAGACCGTCGGCTGCCAGATGAACGTGCTCGACAGCGAGCTCGTCGTGGCGGCGCTGCGCCGGCAGGGCTGGGAGATGGCGGCGAGCGCGGCTGAGGCCGACGCCATCTTCTACAACACGTGCTCCGTGCGGCAGCACGCCGAAGACAAGATCTACTCGGCCCTCGGGCGGGTGCGGTCGGTGAAGGAGCGCCGGCCCGATCTCGTCGTCGGCGTGCTCGGCTGCATGGCGCAGAAGGATCAGGACCTCGTGCGCACACGGGCGCCGTGGGTCGATCTCGTCGTGGGGCCGGGACAGCTGCATCAGGTGCCGTCGCTCGTGGCCGGTGTGCTCGCCGGCGGCGGACCACGCATCGAGGTGAGCCTCGATCGCACGGGAGCGTCGCGGGATGCGATCGCCCGCTCGTTCGAGAGCTACGACCCCGACCGGGAGCCCGCGATGCGTCCCACGCCGTTCCAGGCGTTCGTGCGCACGCAGACCGGCTGTGACAAGTTCTGCACGTTCTGTGTCGTGCCCCACGTGCGCGGCCCGGAGCAGGCCCGGTCTCCCGACACGATCGTCGCTGAGGCCCGCAAGCTCGTCGCCGAGGGGTGTCGCGAGATCACGCTGATCGGCCAGACCGTGAATTCGTACCGCTTCACGGACGGCGGCCGCACCACGCGGCTTTCCGACCTGCTCGAGCGGCTCGACGGGCTCGATGGCCTCGATCGGATCCGGTTCGTCACGAACTACCCGCGCGACATGACGCCCGACCTCGTCGCGGCCGTCCGCGACCTGCCGGCGGTCTGCCCCTACCTCCACGTGCCGGCGCAGCACGGCTCGGACGCGGTGCTCGGGCGGATGAAGCGGGGCTACACGATCGGCCAGTACCTCGAGATGCTCGCGATGGTGCGCGAGGAGCTGCCGCACGCCGCGGTCACGAGCGACTTCATCGTGGGCTTCTGCGGGGAGACGGACGAGGAATTCCAGACGACGCTCGACCTCGTGCGCTCGGTGGGCTTCAAAAACTCCTTCATCTTCAAGTACAGCCCGAGGCCCGGCACGAAGGCGTTCGATCGCCAGGCGGACGACGTGCCGGAGGAGGTAAAGCGCGAGCGGCACCGCGTCCTGCTCGAGGCCCAGGCCGACGCGAGTCTGGCCGGCAACCGGCGGTTCATCGGCGTGCGACGGCCGGTGCTCGTCGAGGGACTCTCGGCCCGGGAGGAGAAGCGCGAGGCGGCCGCCCGACGCGATGCCGCGGAAGCGGCTCAGTCGCCGGCCGCACGGGGCGGTGCTCCCGAGACGGTCCCGGGCGACGTCGCGGCCGGACCCGAGGAGATGGTGCAGCTCTCCGGGCGTACGACCTGCGACCGCATCGTCGTCTTCGACGGGCCACGACGGCTCGTCGGGCGGATCATCGACGTGGAGATCAGGGACGCCGGCGCGTGGTCGCTCGACGGGGTCGTCGCCGACGGGCTGGCACACGCGGTGCCGCTCGAGCTCGATCCCGTGCCGGACGCGGAGTCCCCGCCGCTCTACCAGATCGGCCCGCCCGCGCGGCCGGTCAGTTGAACCGCAGCAGCGCGTAGGCTTTTTTGCCGGAACGCAGCACGAGCGTCGCCTGGCCGACGAGGTCGGCGGATGTCAGCCGATGCGCCGCATCCGCGATGCGGCGGTTGTTCACATAGGCGCCCCCCTGCTCGATCGTGCGCCGCGCGGCGCCACGGCTCTGGGCCAGACCCGTGGCCTCGAATGCCTCGACCAGCGGCAGGCCCGCGTCGAGGGAGGCGCGGGGCAGTTCACGGCTCGGAACGTCGGCGAAGATTTCGCCGAGCGACTCGTCGTCGAGGCTCGCGATCTCGGCCCCGAAGAAGATGGCCGTGGCCTGGCGGGCCGCGTCGAGTCCCGACGCGCCGTGCACGAGCCGCGTCAGCTCCTCGGCGAGCCGCCGCTGCGTGTCGCGGGCGGCGGGGTTGGCGGCCCGTGCCTCATCGAGCGACCGCACCTCGTCGAGCGGCACGTCGGTGAGCCGTACGAGGCAACGGCCCGCGTCGTCGTCGTCGAGATTGATCCAGTACTGATAGAAGCGATAGGGACTCGTGCGGCGGGGATCGAGCCAGACCGCACCGGCGGCGGTCTTCCCCATCTTCGTGCCGTCGGCCTTCGTGAGCAGCGGGCAGGTGATGCCGTGAAGCTCCCG
>CAIWZS010000528.1 GCA_903917235.1 uncultured Planctomycetaceae bacterium
CCGCCTCGCCTCCAGTCGGAGATCGACCGCATCTACGGCCAGGCGGAGGAGGCGCTGGAGCGTCAGATCAGCGCCATGGGCACGGAATCGAAGCAGGAGACCTCCGCCACTGCGACGCCGCTCCGCAGCCTGCCGTCGCCTCAGAACGGGCACACGCCGCCGGTGCCTGCCTCCAACGGCAAGCCCAGCAGCAACGGCTTCACCCAAGGCGGCCCCGTCCGTCCCGCCACCGAGTCGCAGATGCGGGCTCTTCGGGCAATCTGCAAGCGTGGACGGCTCGACCTCGATCGTGAAGCACACGAGGAGTTCGGCGTGGAGTCGGCGGAGCAGCTCGATGTGAAGCAGGCTTCGCACCTGATCGACAGCCTCAAGGAGCGTCAGGGGCAGGCGAATCCGCAGCGGAGGTGGGCATGATTTCCAGCATTTCCAACCATCCGCAGGGGCCGACTGCCAAAACCCCTCGCCGGAACCCCACGGACGGGGTTTCGTCGTCGGGTGTCGAGGCCGAGGCGATGTCCATCACCGACCGGCCGTACCTGTCGTGGACGCAAGTTTCGTCGTACCAGCAATGCCCACGGGCCTTCGCCTTCCGCTACGTCGAGCACGCAGAGCCTGACTTCGTGCCGTCGAGCCTGCTGTTCGGCTCGGCGATGCACGAGGCCTTCGCTCGGGTCCATGAGTGCGACATGGAGGGTCTGCCCATTCCCTCGTCCGAGGAACTGGCGGGCAAGGTCTCGAACCTCCTCGGCGCCTCGCTGCTGCCCGTGAAGTACTCGAAGGGAGAAAGTGCGGAAACTCTCCATGCGCTAGGCATCCGCATGGTGGAGGCATTCCTCGCTTCACCGGAGTCGAAACCCGAAGGCCAGCCCGTCTGCATCGAGGACCGGGCGTCGGGGTCGATCGACCCGCAGATTCCACCGATCGAGGGCAAGGTCGACTTCGTCCGGCTCACCAAGGACGGCCTCGTCCTGCGTGACTACAAGACGGCGAGATCGAAGTGGAACGCGGACAAGGTCGAGGAAGGCGCACCGCAGCTTCGTCTCTACGCCACGCTCCTGAACGAGCAGCTCGATGGCTGGCGGAAAATCACCGGCCTCGAGTTCGTGACCGTGACGAAGGCGGTGAAGCCTGTCGTCACCACGCACGAGGTTCCCATGCGGCGGGAATCCGTGCAGGCTTGCATCGACCAGATCGGCCAGGTCTGGGACGGCATCAGGAAGTCCGTCTTCCCTACCCGCCCAGGCTGGCCGTGCAAGACGTGTCCGTACGCATCGAAATGCCCTGCAGCAATCAAGCCCGCAGGAGCATTCGATGAACCATGACCTCGCACGGGCATTCGCCATCTTCGGCGTCGCCGTGCGTGCCTTCGCAGTGGCGACGCTGAGGCTCGTCGAGGTCGTCGCAAGGCTCCTCGCCCGGGTCCTGGCAGGAAGCCACACCCGCTAGCAACGCATCGTTCTCCATCCTGCGCCCCTCCCGGCACGCACTCCGCCTTCCACCTCGGGGCGTGTGCCTCGGGGGGCGTGGTGGTGTCGTGGAGGGCGCTTTCGCACTTCAACCCAGAAAGGAAAGCGCATGAGCATGACGCTCGAACATCGAATCCCCCAGGACATCACCAACCCAACGACGACCGACCGTGAGGCGATCTTCGACCGCAAGCGCGCTGAGCGTAACGCCGGCATCGACGGCCTCGTGGAGGCAGCCAAGGCCAAGGGCGAGACCCTCGAACGGTTCATCGCCGCCATCGAGTGGGACTCGGTTCACGCACCGAAGTCGACGAACCTCAGTCAGCTGGCGGAGATCGGAATCCACCCGCCTGCAGCCGATGCCCTCGGTGACGAGGATCTTCCCGCCGCCCTCACGCTCGTCATCGACGGCCTCGCCGCCCTCGGC
>CAIWZS010000529.1 GCA_903917235.1 uncultured Planctomycetaceae bacterium
CCGGACCGGAGATAGGCCGCCCACCCGCCGATCACCGCGGTCGGAACGATCGCCAGGGCGAGAAACACGACGCGGGCGAGCCGCAGCCGGGCCATGGAGCGGGGGATGAACATCCGTGTTCCCTCGGGCGATCGCTGGCGGCCCGCGGGCGCCCCAGGACCGCGGTTCGCGGTCTGCTCAGAGGCTCCTGGCGAGGTCGTGGTAGGTGGACCACCGCGACCGCATCTCCGTCACGCTGTCGCCGCCGAACTTGTCGACCAGCGCGGCCGCGACCTCGAAGGCGACGACATTCTCGACGATCACGCTTGCGGCACTGACGGCGCAGACGTCGCTGCGCTCGTACGCCGCCTCCTCCGGCTCCTTCGTGCGCAGATTCACCGATGCGAGCGGCTTGCGGAGCGTGCTGATCGGCTTCATCGCGGCCCGCACGACGAGTGGCTGCCCGTTGGTCATCCCGGCCTCGAGCCCGCCTGCATGATTCGTCGGACGCGTGAACCCGAGCCGCGGCCCGTCGCGGGTCCCCGCATCGAAGCCGATCGGATCGTGCACCTGCGAGCCCCGGCGCCGTGCCGCCTCGAATCCCAGTCCGATCTCCACGCCCTTGATCGCCTGGATCGCCATCACCGCCTGCGCGAGGCGGCCGTCGAGTTTGCGGTCCCACTGCGCATGGGTGCCGAGACCGATCGGCAGGCCCTCGACCTGCACCTCGACGATCCCGCCGAGCGTGTCCCCCTCCTTGCCGACACGGTCGATGAGGTCCGTCACCTCGGCATCGCGTTCCGGATGGAGCGAGTAGACGGCGCTCGCGTCCCGCACGCCGCGCCGCTCCGCCGGCGTCCCCGCGCGGTCGCCGAGGACGATGCCCCCGAGCTCCGTCACCCAGCCCACCACCTCGATTCCGAAGATCGCGAGGAGCTGTCGCGCGAGCGCTCCGGCCGCCACCCGTGCGGCGGTCTCCCGGGCACTGGCCCGCTCGAGCACCGCGCGCACGCCGCCGAGATGCTTCACCGCACCGGCCAGATCGGCGTGGCCGGGCCGCGGACGCTCCACCTCCTCGAGCCGCTCGAGCTTGGCATCGCGGTTGATCACCTCGAGCGCCAGGGGACTGCCGAGCGTAACGCCGTGCCACAGGCCGGAGAGGATCGTGACCGCGTCGGTTTCGATCCGCTGGCGCCCGCCCCGGCCGTGCCCTCCCTGCCTCCTTCGCAATTCCGCGTCGATGACGGCCACATCGACCGTCACGCCGGCCGGAAAGCCGTCGACCAGCGCGACGAGGGCCGGGCCGTGGGACTCGCCGGCCGTCCAGTAGCGCAGCATGGCGGGGTGACGCACGCGAGGAATGACCGGAGGCCGAGGGACGACGCGCCCTTCGGCAATCGACCGGATTCTAGTTCGCGCGCCGGGGAGTCCCTAGGGCATCTGCCGGCTGGACCGGGTGGTTTCTGTCCGAATCCGGCGGCTCAGTCGACTCCTTCGGGTGGCCCGCCGGTGAGTGTCCGACAGATCTGCAGATACGTGTCGCGGGTGCGGGTGACGACGTCGTCCGGCAGGGGCGGTGGCGGGCTCGCCTTGTCCCAGCCCGTCCCCTCGAGCCAATCGCGGACGGACTGTTTGTCGAACGACTCGGGCACGCGGCCCTGGCCGGCGGCGGCCGCCGGCCAGAATCGGGAACTGTCCGGCGTGAGCACCTCGTCGACCAGCAGCATCTCGCCACCGCCGCCGTGGCCCCATTCGAACTTCGTGTCGGCGATCACGATGCCACGAGCCAGCGCGTGCGCCGTGGCGCGGCGGTAGACGTCGAGGCTGCGCGTCCGCAGCCTCTCAGCAAGCGGCGCACCGATCGCGGCGACCATGGTCCCGAACGAGACGTTCTCATCGTGCCCGCTGGCGGCCTTCGTGGCGGGCGTGAAGATCGGCTCCGGGAGGGGGTCGCCGGGCGCGAGGCCGCCGGGCAGCGGGATGCCGCAGATCGTCCCGTCGCGCCGGTACTCGGCGAGGCCGGACCCCGCGAGCCAGCCCCGCACGACACACTCGAAGGGGATGACCTCCGCCCGGCGCACGAGCATCGTCCGACCGCGCAGCGGCCCGCGATCGATGCCGGCCGGCAGATCCATCGCGTCGACGTCGGTCGTGAGGAGGTGGTGCGCGATCGGGTCGGGTCCGGAGGCGAGGAGGTCGAACCAGCACGCCGAGATCGCCGTCAGCACGCGGCCCTTGTCCGGGATGGGCGACGGCAGCACCCAGTCGAAGGCGCTGATCCGGTCCGTGCTGACAATGACGAGCGCATCGCCCCACCGACTCCCGGGATGCCGATAGCAGTCGCGCACCTTGCCGCGCACGGGATCTCCGAGGGGCAGGGCGGTGGTCGTGACGGCAGTCGCGGGGCGGGCCATGCACCCTGTTGTACGCCGGATCGGGTGATCCTGGATGCGGGCCACCGTCCGGTCCACGCGCTCGGCCGACGGGACGGCGCGGCCCCCGCCTCCGCGTACGGGTCAGGGCGCGGTGGCCGCGGGGAGCGGCTTGAGATCGCCGAGTCGGCCCGTGAACCGAGACTGGGCCACGGTCACCGCCTCCTCGCTCGTCGCCGACCCGACGTTGCCGGCGGCGTCGGCCACCTCCACCCGCAGGTAGACGCGCGGCGGCACGCCGCGCTCCGGCCGCCAGGTGAACGCACCCTGGTTCTCTGCCTCGGCCACGATCGTCGCCCACGGCCCCTCGGCATGCGGCGAGAACAGCAGGCGCGTCGAGCGCGGCGAGAGGAGCGCGTCGTGGGAGCCGTAGCGGATGACGATTCCCTGCTCGTCGCCTTCGATCCGCTCCGTCCCGATGAGTTCGACCTGCGGCGCTTCCTCGTCGATGCCGACCCAGGTCTCAGGACCGTCGCCCTGCCGCGGCGGCGCCCCGCTCGCATCGGCGACCAGATCGAGACGGAAGCCATACAGGCCCGGACCGGGCAGCGTGACCTCGAGCGAGCCGGGGCCGATCTCGGTGGTCGGCACCCGCGCCCATGTCGCGCCTCCATCGGACGTGCTCCACAGGACGGGGCTGACCGCGCGATCGTCGGCGGGCAGCCGCGGCGCCTCGTAATCCCAGGCGAACCGCCGCGATCGGCTCAGGAGGAGCGGACGGCCGCGATACTCGAGCGGCCGCTCGCCGTCCGACGCGGTGGCGGCGTCGGTCGGCGCCCCCGTCGTGGAGGCGGCCGGACCGTCTCCGCGGCTCTGCCGCGCGCTGGCGACGAGCACGCTGCGGGGCGCATCGCGATCCGTCGTGTCCGCGTCAGTGGCCCGCCGCGCGGGCTGTCCACCGGCCCAGGCCGCGGCCTGCTCGGCAGGCCAGGGGCCCGTCGTTCCCGCCCCGCTCGGAGTGGACGCCGGCGGCGGCGGTACCCGCAGGGTCTGGCCGATCGCGGGGGCGATGGCGTCGGACGGCGGAGCGCCGGGGAGCGGTGGCACCCCGATTTCGGAGGCCATCGCAGCCTGTTCGATCTGTGGATCCGTCGGCTCGAGCGAGAACTGTCGGACGGTCTTGTTGCCGGCCTCGTCAGCCACGGCGATCCGCACGCTCAGCGCATCCACCTTCTCACCGGCCCACCAGATCTCCTCTCCCACCATGTGTGCCGGAGTCTGTCGCGCGAGAATGCCCTCGGCCGCGACGGTCTTCCATCCCGGGTCACCCGAAGCCCGGTACTCGAAGACGAGCGATTTGAGATCGATCGAGTCGTCAGCGGCCGCATAGCGGCAGACGATCTCGCCATCGGCGCCCTTCCAGACCCGCGCGGTCAGCCGCGGCCCGGCCACGTCCACAAGAACCCGCATGTCGGGTCCGGGACCGCCCCGAGCCCGGCCCTGCCGGTCGACGGCGCGCAGCCGAAACCAGTACTCGCCGTCGCCCGGCGCGCGGTACGCCACCGCACCGGCCTGCGGCGCGGCCTCACCGGCCGTTTCCCAGGTGCCGCCGAGATCGCGCGAGACCTGGAGGAGAATGCGGTGCGGGACGGCATCTCCATCCCGCTCCCGGGGCGCGGGCGCCTGGAAGGGAATCGTGAAGTGGAGCTGCTTGCTCCGCACCAGAGGTGGCAGATTCGCCGCCTCGACCGGCCCTTCCGCGCAGGTCGTCGTCGCGCAGAGGCCGAACACCGCGCCGATGCAGGCCGCGGCGACCCGACCGACCAGGGCGCGGCGGCGGCCCGAACCTTCGGCGCGACAGGCGACGCGGTGATCGCGGGAATCGTTCATACCGTCACGATCGGCATGGCCGGTCGGCAGGATGGAGGAATTTCGCCGGTTCTTCGCGAACCGCACGGCGCGCGCATCACATCGGGCCGGACGGGCAGGCGGGGCAAGCCGCGTCCGTCGCGGGAACCCCGTCTGGACCCTCCGCCGAGGGCATCGCCATAATGCGGAGTCCGCGAGGGACGGTCCGGCCCGCGGAGGGTCGTGCCCGCGTCCGTGGAGGTGGACGACCCAGTGCCCGCGATCCTGACCAGCGTCCTGCTGCTGGGCCTTCTCGTCGGTGTCGGCGTCGTCGTGATCGTCATGATCCGCGCCCGCTGGCTGGAGCCGGGTGAGGATCGTGGCGGTTGGGAAAAGACGCTCGTCGACTACAGAAATCTCCGCGATACGGGTGTGCTGAGCGAAGAGGAATACCGAAAGATAAAAACACTCGTCGAACCGCGCGCGCGGATCGGCACGCCCGACACCACCGACCGGCAGCGGTCGGCGGGGGATTCCGCAGGGCCGGAACTCGAGAGGAAGTGACCACATGCCATCCGGGAAGGATACGGGGGGTCTGGGACGCCGCGGTGCCGGCGGGACGACCAAGAAGAACGCCTTCTGTTCGTTCTGCCGCAAGAGTTACCGCGACGTCGGCCCGCTCGTGGAGGGCCCGGGCGACGTGTACATCTGCGGGGAGTGCATCGACCTCTGCCAGTCGATCCTCGAGCAGGAGAAGCGTCGGCGTGGCACGAGCAAGCAGCTCTTCACGGCCATCCCGTCTCCCCGTGAGATCGTCCAGCACCTCGACCAGTACGTGATCGGGCAGCAGCACGCCAAGCGGGTGCTCGCCGTCGCCGTGCACACGCACTACAAGCGGCTCAACCTCGGCAGCGAGGCGAGCGACGTCGAGGTCGACAAGTCGAACATCCTGCTCCTCGGGCCGACGGGCTCCGGCAAGACGCTGCTGGCCCGCACGCTCGCCCGGATCCTCGATGTCCCCTTCGCGATC
>CAIWZS010000530.1 GCA_903917235.1 uncultured Planctomycetaceae bacterium
CCCTCCTTGCCGAGCCGCTCCATGAGCAGGAGGCCGAGCATCGGCGAGTGCGTCGGGTCCTTGTGGACCTCACCCTTCTTCGCCCCGACGACGCCGCCGTAGTAGAGGCCGATCGGCGGGTCGTCCTTCGAGACGTGGTTGATCGGTGAGTACTCCGCGATCCAACTGGCGATCCGGCCGCGCTCCTTCTCCACCGCCTCGAGGTCCGGCAGGCCGAAGGCGTGGGCGCCGTAGGTGTAGTTGGGCATCCACTCGCGCAGTTCCTTGGGATCGAGCGACACCTGCGCGCCGTTGACCGCGGCGCACGTGAGCCGCGTGGACTGCCGCGCGACGGGATCGCTGCTCGACGGATCGGCCATGTCGTCGTGGAAGGCGAGCCACAGCGACGAGCAGCCGCCGGCCGAGCCCCCCGTCGCCCCGATGCGATTCGGGTCGATGTTCCACTCCGTTGCCTTCGACCGCACGAACTGTACCGCCCGCGCCGCGTCCTCGAGCGGCGCCTTCACCGGCGGCGTGACCTTCTGCTCGTTGGCCTGCCGCATGAGCCGGTAGTTGATCGCGACGACCGAGATGCCCGCGTCCAGCAGGGCCTTCACACCCTTCGCATAGCCCGACTTGTCGCCGCCGTTCCAGCCACCGCCGTGGATGCAGATCACCACCGGCGTGGGCGAATCGGACTTCGCCTGCCAGAAGTCGAGCACCTGCCGCTCGAGCGGGCCGTAGGCGACGTTCGCGGCCGTGGGGGCGATCCGCGAGGCGAGCAGCGCGAGGACCGCCTGGCTGTCCTTCGCGGCGTCCACCTCCGTGTTTTTCATCGCGATCTTGCCGTCGGTGTCGATCACGAACGACCACCGCTTCGTCGTCACGTTGCGGACGAGCTGCTCGGTTTTGCCGTCGATCTCCGCCGAGACGACCTTCTCGCCCAGCGTGACGGGTACGCCGAACGCCTCGGCGACCTTGCCCTCGGTGTCGGCCAGCAGAGGGAAGGTGAGGCCGTGGGCCTTCTTGAAGAGCTGGTGGTTCCGCACCGAGTCGCCGCTCACGCCGACGACGGTCACGCCCTTCTCTCGCAACTTCTGCATGTCGTCGCGGAAGCCGCACGCCTGCTTCGTGCAGCCGCCGGTCATGTCGGCGGGGTAGAAGTAGACGACGAGGATGCCCTTGCCGACATGGTCGGTGGATTTCCAGGTGGTGCCGGTGTCGTCGAGTGCGGAGAAGACGGGTGCGGGCGAACCGACGGCGAGGTCGGCAGCCCCGGCGGGCGTGGCCGACGCGAGCAGCACGGCGAGGGCACCGTGCAGGAAGAGAATGCCGGGCCGGAAGGACGTGATGAGGCTCGTCATGGTCTGACCTCTCGTAGAGGGAGTCGTTCAATCCGCCTGATGCGCGGTCCGGCGGACATCAACTATCCGCCTGACTCGCTCCGCAGGATGATACCGCCTGACGAAGCGACCTGCCGCCGGTCCGTAGGGCACCTCGACGGCGGGCTCCGTGGCCGGTGAAACGGAACCTTTTTTCGTACGCCCCGTTCAAGAGCCGAGGGAGAGGATCTCGATGCGAATCGTCGCGTGGATGACCGTCGCGTGTGCCGCGTGTGCCGGGGTCGCTCACGCTTCCGAGCCCGAGATGCTCGGTGGGCGGTGGCTTCTCGAGCCGGGCCACACGAAGCCGCGGTACCTGTTTCACGACGGTGACCGGTCGGTCGACCTCTTCTCGTACCACCAGAGCGACTCGAACAAGGACGGCATCGACGAGGTGCGGCTGCGGCACGAGCCGGGCGTGCTCGTGATCGAGAGCCAGGGCTGGCCGAACCATCCCACGGCCACGTTCCCCAACAGCGGCAACCCCAACACGATCCGCGTGCAGTCGTTCACGTTCCGCCTGCCGCTCGAGCCACGGAAGGCGGCCGAGATCACGCGGCTGCCGATGGGGCCGATCGGCCTCGCGCTCAACGGCGTCGTCTTCTTCAACCCGTTCGAGCAGGGGGGCATGAACGCCGTCGAGGGGTATTCCGAGGTGTGGCTCGACAGCTGCTGCGGGCACCCGCAGGAGACCGGTGTGTACCACTACCACAAGTATCCGACGTGCGTGAAAAGCCCGTTCGCCGACGACGGCAAGCGGCACTCGCCGGTGATCGGATTCGCCTTCGATGGCTTCCCGATCCACGGCCCGTACGAGTCGGAGGGGGTGATGGCGCGGGATGTCACGGGCGAGATGGCCCTCGACGTGTGCAACGGCCACGAGGATGCGAGCCGCGGATACCACTACCACGTGACGCCGGGACGCTTCCCCTACGTGATCGGCGGCTACCGCGGCGTGCCCGACCCGGCGAACAATCGCGGCATCCGTCGCATGGGCACCGGTGCGATCGAGGACAACGCCGAGGGGGAGAGCCGCATGGAGGCGGTGATCGCGGAGGTGCGGCCGGGAAGCGTCTCGCGCGGCGGCCGCCACGAGGTGACGCTCGTCCTCGACCCGCGTCACGCTACCCGTGGACCGATCCCGGAGGAGACGCCCTCCTGGGTGCAGTTCGGGCCGTACGAGGCGGTGGCGATCGCGCGGGAGGGCAACACCGTGACCGCGACGATCGACGTTCCGGCGGATGCGTCGCTCGGTACACTGCTCGACTGCCACGTGGAGTTCGAAGCCGCGCGTCGCACGCGGGCCATCAAGAAGAACGACGTCCTGAGGATCCTCGAATGAAACTGCAGCACGATCGCTCCCGATTCATCGCCGCCGCGCTCGTCGGCGCGGTCTCCATCGGCTGGGTGCTCGCCCGTGCCCAGCCGCCCGGCGGGCCTGACGGGCCTCCGCCCCCGCCGGGACGCGGCGATGCCATCCGCGCGGCGCTCGACGTCAACGGCGACCACGAACTCGATGCCGACGAGATCAAGAACGCCTCCGCGAATCTCGCGAAGGCCGACCGCAACGGCGACGGCCGAATCGACCACGAGGAGTTTCGTCCGCCCATGCCGCCGATGCCCCGGGGAGAGGGCGGCTTCCGGCCGCCGCCGCCACGCGAGGGCGGATTCGGCGGACCTCCACGACCCCGCGATGGGGAAGGTCCGCCGCGCGATGGTCCACGTCCGCCGGACGGGCCGCCGCGAGAGGGCGGGCCGCCACGCGATGGCCCACTCCGGGATGGCCCGCCACGGGATGGCCCGCCGTTCGGTGGCGGAGGGTCTCCCGGTGAACGCGGACCGCCACCCGAAGGCCCGCCGTCGCCCGAGCGGTTCGTGGAGCGTGCCCTCACGTTCGACGCCGACGGTGACGGCAAGCTCGACCGGGCCGAACTCGAGAAGTTCGCCGGCGAGATGATGCAGAGGATGCGCGGCGGGATGCCCGGTCGCGGTCCCGGCGAGCGTCCGGAGCGGCCGCGTCGGCCGGAGTGAGCGGCCCGATCGCGGTCAGTGCCAGCGCCTGAGCCAGCCGCGCCGCCAGAAGAGGATCACCATGCCGATCGTGGTGGCGACCATGATGCCCATGGCCACGAACGCGCCGAAGCGGAATCGCAGGAGCGGCATGTTCCAGGGCGAGTCGGTGTCGAAGTTCATGCCGTAGAAGCCGGTGATGAAGGTCAGCGGCATGAACACGGTGGCGATCACCGTGAGCACCTTCATCACGTCATTCATCCGGTTGTTGAGGCTCGCCAGATAGATGTCGCGGAGGTCGCTGCCGATCTCGCGGTAGCCCTCCATCAGGTCAAGCAGCTCCATCGTGTGGTCGTAGGAATCACGGAAGTGGGTGCGGGCGTGGTCGCCCACGTACGCGGTCGTCTCCCGGCCGAGCGTATGGAGGACGTCGCGGGTCGGCCAGAGGGCGCGGCGGAGCGTCATGAGGTCGTTGCGGACGTCGTGGATCTGGACGAGCAGCTGGCGGTTGGGGGACTCGAGGGCCTGGTCCTCGAGTTCCTCCAGCCGGTCGCCGAACCGCTCGAGGACGGGGAAGTAGCCGTCGATCACGGCGTCGAGCAACAGCGCGCAGAGGTGGTCGGCCCCGAGCTCACCGAGCCGCGTGCGGTGCTGCCGGATCCGCTGCCGGAGGCCCTCGAAGCCGTCGTGGCTCGATCGCTCGTGGAACGTGATCACGTAGCGGTCGCCGAGGAAGATCGCCATCGGGTCGGTGACGACCGTCTCGCCGTCGTAGCGGGCCATGCGCACGGCGATGAGCACCTGGTGACCGAAGACCTCGACCTTCGGCCGCTCGTCCGGCGTGACCGCATCCTCGAGCGCCAGCTCGCCGATCCCGAAGGTCTCGCCGATGGCGCGCGTCGTGGTGAGGTCGTCGAGGCCCTCGACGTCGATCCAGAGCACGGGCCAGCGGTCGCGCTCCGCCGCGAGCGCCGCGGGCTGCTGCACGATCGACTCGTGGGCGTTCGTGCCGTCGCAGGCGACCAGCCGCAGCGTGGCCGGCGACGTGGACGGCTGCGTTGCCACAGCGATCGAGGCGGCCAGATCGCGGTGACGCGGACGGCGCCGGCGGCGCCTGCGGTGTGCCATGAGCGTGTTTCGGGGGAGTGTCGCGGCGTTCCGCGAGGAGGATGGGATCGGGCCGGACGAGACCGTGGTGTAGCACCGGCTCGGGGGGCGGCAAAAGTCTCCTTGCTCCGGCCGCCGCGGCCGATCGCTCGGGAAGCGTTCGCCGACCCCCCGTCGCCTTGCCCCCTCGTCGGGACGTCGACCTGGCGGAATGGCCTCGGACCCGCCGGGGGCGTCAGGCCACGACGGGCGCGACTACGGTACCGGCCACGTCGGTGAGCCGGAAGTCGCGGCCGTTGAAGCGATACGTCAGCCGCCGATGGTCCATGCCGAGCAGGTGGAGGATCGTGGCGTGGAGGTCGTTGACGCTCACGCGGTCGGTCACGGCCTTGAAGCCGAACTCGTCGGTCGCGCCGTGCGTCACGCCGGGCCGCGTGCCGCCACCGGCCATCCACACGGTGAAGGCGTGCGGGTTGTGGTCGCGGCCGGGCTTCGCCCCCTTCTGCGCGATCGGCAGACGGCCGAATTCGCCCCCCCAGATGACGAGCGTCTCGTCGAGGAGGCCGCGGCGGGCGAGATCCTCGAGGAGCGCCGCGATCGGCCGATCGGTCTCGGCTGCGAACCCGGAGTGGTTGCCGAGGATGTCGGCGTGCCCGTCCCAACTCCGCTGATTCTCCTCGCCCCCGGAGTAGATCTGGATGAACCGCACGCCGCGCTCCACCAGCCGCCGCGCGATGAGGCATTGCTTCGCGAAGTGCCCGCAGGTGGGGTCGTCGAGACCGTAGAGGTCGTGGGTCTCGCGCGTCTCGCTCGCCAGGTCGAGCGCCTCCGGCGCCGCCATCTGCATCCGGTAGGCGAGTTCGAAGCTCTCGATGCGGGCCTGGAGCGCCGCGTCGTCGCCCGCGGCGGCGTGGTGGCGTCCGTTGAGCCGGGCGGCCAGGTCGAACTGGGCCCGCTGCTGCGCCGCGGAGAGCGCCTGGTCGCGGGCGAGGTTCGGGATCGGCGTGCCGGCCGTGTCGATGCCCGTTCCCTGGAAGACGCCCGGCAGGAAGCCGGCCGACCAGTTCGTGGCGTAGCCCTTCGGCAGGCCGCGCCCCTTCGTGTCGTACATGACGACGAAGCCCGGAAGGTCGCGGTTCTCGCTGCCGAGGCCGTAGGTCACCCAGGATCCCGTGCAGGGATAGCCCATCCGCGCGATGCCGGTGTTGATCTTGAGCAGCGCCGGGGCGTGGTTGTTGGAATCGGTCCAGCAGCTCTTGATGAACGCCATCCGGTCGACGTGCCGGGCGAGATGGGGGAAGAGGCTCGACACCCACGCCCCGCTCGCCCCGTGGCGTCGAAACTCGAAGGGGCTCGGCATGAGGCCGCCGACGGCGCCGGCGAAGAAGCCGGTGTTCTTGTCAAACTCCGGGAGTGGCTCGCCGTCGTGCGCCGCGAGGGCGGGCTTGTGGTCGAACGTGTCGACGTGGCTCGGCCCGCCGTTGATGAAGAGCCAGATGACGCTCTTCGCCCGCGCCGGGAAGTGCCCCGGCCGGGGCGCGAGGGGCGCGTCGGGGAGCGCCGGGCCCGCCGCGGCCTCGTCGTGGAGCAGGCCGGCGAGTCCGAGCATGCCGAAGCCGCCGCCGGCGCGGCGAAGCAGTTCGCGACGCGGCAGCCAGGTGGAAGGCGGGAGGACGTGGTCGGTGGAAGCGGACATCCTCGGTCCCTCACTCGATGTGCAGTGTTTCGTTGAGACCCATGAGCACCTGGCAGAAGTCGGCGAGCGCGGCCATCGCGGCGACCTCGCCACCGTCGGCGGCGTGGGCCGCCGTCTGGGCCGCGAGGAAGGCCCGGGCGTCGGCGAGTTCTTCCGTGGTCGGACCGCGGCCCACCGCCGTCCGATACGCGGTGGTGATCACCCGCGTCGCGTCGTCGGGC
>CAIWZS010000531.1 GCA_903917235.1 uncultured Planctomycetaceae bacterium
TGCACGGCGACCCCTCGGGGGCCATGGGACGAGGAGTGTCCGCTTTGCGCGGTGGAGGGGGTGGAGCTCCGATGTCGTATGCCAAGCCACTGACCAACTACGGCATGCCGGAGGCTCCGGGTGGGCCGCAATTCATGGGTGGCGCCCCCGGCATGGCCGGCGCGCCGGCACTGACGGCGATGGCGGCGCTCCGCTCCGGGGCGGGACTCGTCGAGCTGCTCGTGCCCGCGTCGGTCGCATCGATCGCCGCCTCGTTCGATCCGTGCGTCATGACCGCCGGTCTGCCGACCGATGCCGACGGCGGCTTCTCCGCCGGGGCCGGCGCGTCCATCGCGGCCCGCGTGCAGCGGGCCGCGGTCGTGGCGATCGGTCCGGGAATCGGCCGCTCACCCGACGTGGTCGGGATCGTGGCAGCGATCTGGCGCGACGCGGCGTGTCCCGTCGTCGTCGATGCCGACGCCCTCTGGGCGCTCGCCCGCCTGCCGCGGACGACATGGCCGCTGCATGCCGGGCCACGGATCGTCACGCCCCATGCGGGCGAGATGGCCAGACTCGCGGGACACGAGGGGGAGCAGCGGGCCGAGCGCGACTGGCTCGAGCAGGCGGCCCGCCACCTGGCGCATGATGCCGCCGTCGTGGTGGTGCTCAAGGGTGCCGGCTCGCTCGTCGTGGATGGCAGCGGCGAGTCACGCAACGAGACCGGCAATCCCGGACTCGCGACCGCGGGCACCGGAGACGTTCTGACGGGCGTCGTCGCCGCACTCGTCGCGCAGGGCCTCGCACCGTTCGCCGCGGCGCGGCTCGGCGCGTGGCTGCACGGTCGCGCGGGAGACGTCGCGGCACAGGCGTTCGGCGAATGGTCGCTCACGGCACGGGACGTGATCGACCGACTCCACGTCGCGATCCGCGAGGCCGCCCGCGCGGGCTGACGCCCGTCCGCACGGGGGTCCGAGCGGCCTTGCGTCGGTCAGCGCCGGCCGCGTGTCGCGAGCAGCGCGGCCCGCGTCACGTCCACGACACCGTCGTCTCGCGCGATCCAGAGCCGTAGGCCCTCGCGCGGCGTGACCCGCTCGCCGCCCGTGAACGAGCCGAAGGCGGGCATCACGAGCCGTGCCTCCTCCGCCACGAAGCACCGTTCGGTCAGCCGGTCGCCGCTGGGGGCCCGGATCGAGACGGTGGGATGGAGGTGACCCGCGACGGTGAAGCAGGGCCCCCGGTCCGCGGGTGGAGGCGTGTCCGGCTCGTGGACGAAGTGAAACGGGGGTTCGTGGACCGTTGGCTCGCAGGCGTCGAGGCCGACGTCGCGCGGCAGCCGCCCGACGGCGCGGTCGTGGTTGCCCGGCACGAGCACCACGCGGGTGCGCGGGAACGACCGCCGCGTCGCCGTGAACTCGGAGAGCACGCGTTCGGTGCAGCCGCCCCGCGCGTGGAAGAGGTCGCCGAGGATGAGCAGCCGGTCCGCACCGGTGTCGCGGACGAGCGCCGCGAGCCGGGCCAGGTCGCGTGCCGACGTGCCCTCGGGCACCGGGATGCCGGCCCTCCGGAAGGTCGCGGCCTTGCCGAGGTGCAGGTCCGCCACGAGGAGCGTGCGGCTGACGGGAATCCACGCCGCCCGGCCCGACAAGAGCACGATGTCGGACGCCGTCGCGTCGGCCGTGCCGATCGTCGGTGTCACGGGCGCGGCTCCCGCAAGGCGTCCACGGCGGCGGCCTCCGGCGCGGCGTGACCCGCCGCCGTGCGCTCGAGCTCGGCGGCCATCTCGGTGATCCGCTCGAGCCACCCCTGCGACGTGAGCCGTGACTGGATGAACTCCGCCCAGATCGGGAAGGCCAGCGGCGAGAGCCGCGGCGTCTCGACGACGTGGATCGAGCTCGTCGTGAGCCGGTCGAGCGTGTCGCGCAGCCTCTGGAATTCGAACTGCTGCTCGAGCACCTCGCGACGCGCCTGGGCGAGCAGCATGTTGTCGCGGTCGTGCTCCGCGAGCACGTCGAAGATGAGCCCCGCCGAGGCCTGCGTCTGCCGGTTCGTCCGGCCGGCACCCGACACGAGGCCGGCGACCCGCGCGATCTCGCGAAAATGCCGTCTGGCCATCTCGGTGCCGTTGAGGCACTCGAGCAGGTCGTCCAGCAGCCGGGCGGGGGAGAGGAGGCGCCGCCAGGCCGCCTCGTCGGCGGCGGGGACGGCACGGCCCGCGATCTCGAAGCCCCAATCGGTCGCGGCCATCGACAGCGTGCTCGCCCGGCGGCTCGCGATCCGCCACGCGACGAGGGTCGCGAGCCCCTCGTGCACGAGCCGGCCGGCGAACGGGAAGACGAAGGCGTGCTCCCCGTCGCGGCCCGACCAGCGTTCCACGAGCAGGGTGTCGTGGTCGGGCAGCCGGCTCCAGCGTGCCTGGATCTCGAGCAGGGGCAGGACCGCGCGCACCTCGCGGGGCAGGGGGCTCGCGGGGTCGGCCTGCCCGGCACGGCGGACGAGGTCGAGCACCGCCGATGAGAGCAGCGTGGAGAGCGGCATGCGGCCGCCGTTCCAACGCGGCACCTGCAGCCCCTGCGTGCCGCGGGCGCGCTTCACCCAGGCCGTCGTGCCATCGAAGCGGAAGAGCACGAGCGGCCGACCCGCGAAGAGGAAGCGGTCGCCGGTGTGGAGCCGCGAGACGAAGGACTCCTCGACCGTGCCCAGCCGCCCGCCGCGGAGCCACTTCACGTCGACGGTGGCATCGCCGCTGATCGTGCCGATGCTCATGCGATGCCGTCGCGCGATGCCGGGACTCGCCACGTACCAGCGGCCGAACCGCTCCTTGATCCGGGCATAGTCGGGATAGGCCGCGAGCGCTGGACCGCCTCGCGCCGCGAAATCGAGCGCCCAGCGCCAGGCTGCGGGGTCGAGGTCGGCGAAGGCATGGGTGGACCGCACCTCGGCCAGCAGCTCCTCCTCGCGGAAACCGCCGCTGCACGCGACGGTCACCACGTGCTGCGCGAGACAGTCGAGGGCGCCGGTCAGCGGGCGGCGGGCCTCGGCGACACGCCGGCTCGCCGCCTCGGTGGCGGCCGCACATTCCACCAGCTCCAGCGCGTGCGTGGGCACGCAGACGAGCCGCCCCGTCGCACCCGGCGCATGACCGCTGCGACCGGCGCGCTGCAGGAGCCTCGCGATGCCCTTCGGGCTGCCGACCTGCACGACCTGCTCGACCGGCCCGAAATCGACGCCGAGGTCGAGGCTGGACGTGGCGACCACGCAGCGGAGGCTGCCGCGACGCAGTCCCTGCTCGGCATCCGCTCGCAGCGCGTGGTCGACCGAGCCGTGATGGAGCGCGATCGCGTCCTTCCAGTCGGGCCGCGCCGAGCGGATCGCGTCGTACCACCGTTCGGCCTGGGACCGCGTATTGGTGAAGACGAGCGTGGTGCTGGCCCGCTCGAGCACGTCGAGCACCTGGGGCAGGAGCCGCATCCCCATGTGGCCCGCCCAGGGAAAACGCTCGATCGGCGCGGGGATGAGGGTCTCGATCTGGAGCGGTCGCGGCACGTCCGCCGAGATGAGGCGGGCGGCGGCGGTGCGCCCCGGGCCGACGAGGGCGGAGACCGCCTCGGCCAGGTTCGCGAGCGTGGCCGAGAGGCCCCACGTCACGAGCCCCGGCCGGAATGCCCGCAGTCGCGCGAGCGCGAGCTCGGTCTGCACGCCGCGCTTGGTGGAGAGCAGCTCGTGCCACTCATCGACGACGACCGTGTCGAGCGCGGCGAAGACCTCGTGGGCGTCGTCGAGCGAGAGCAGGATCGAGAGCGACTCCGGCGTCGTGACGAGCGCGGTCGGCCAGCGCTCGCGGAGTCGCCGCCGCGCGGCGGCCGACGTGTCACCCGTGCGCAGCCCCACGGCCCATCCGGTGAAGGCCGGCCGCAGCGTCCGCAGCGGTTCCTCGAGCGCCCGCACGGTGTCACCCGCCAAAGCCCGCAGCGGCGTCACCCACAGGACCCGCGGGCCGACGCGCGAGGACGTCGCGCACGCGTCGCCTCCGACTGCCGCGCCCGCCTCCGCGCGGGCGAGCGCCCCGAGCCATGCGGCGAGCGTCTTTCCCGTGCCGGTCGGTGCGTGCAGCACGCCGCTCGTGCCCGCCTCGACCGCCCGCCACGTCTCCAGCTGGAATGCGAACGGCGACCAGCCCCGATGCGAAAACCAATCGACAAAGCGATCCACTGCCGCCATCGCGGAGGCCGCGTGCCGCGCCGACGCGGTCCGTCGCCGCGGTGGTGTGCCGTCGATTCGTGGGGGCATCGCGTACTCGAGCGAACGGGCGCCGAATCGCGAACGGCGCGCCTCGGCACGCGTTCTTCTACACGATGCCGGCTCGGCACGTCCGCGTGCGGAGCCCCTCCCGGGCCGGTGAGGCGGGTGCGGAACGCCGCGTCCATTCGCACGTCTGGAGGCGCGCGCCACACGGGAAACCATGCGCACGTCTGGAGGTGTGCGCCAGACGGGAAACCCCGCCAGCGTCCGCGGGCGCACGCCACACACCTGGGCTGCGCTCAGCGGGGGACGCCGCCGGGGATCATGCGACGCAGGTCGTCGAGCGTGCCCGCCTCGCTCGGCTGCTTGTCGCGCCGCCACCGCACGATCCGCGGAAAGCGCACCGCCACGCCGGACTTGTGCCTCGTCGACGCGCTCACGGCCTCGAAGGCGAGCTGGAAGACGAGCATGGGTTCGCAGATGCGCACCGGGCCGTGCTTCTCGAGCGTCGTCGCCCGCACGATCCGGTCGACCTCGACGATCTCCGTGTCGGCGAGGCCGGAGTAGGCCTTCGCCACCGTGACGAGCCGGCCTTCGTGCCACAGACCGAGCGTGTAGTCGCTGTGCAGCCCGGCGCGACGGCCGTGACCCGCCTGCGCGTAGAGCAGCACCGCGTCGATCTCCAGCGGTTCGATCTTCCATTTCCACCAGTCGCCGCGCGTCCGTCCGACACCGTAGGGACTCGCGCGTCGCTTGAGCATGAGCCCCTCGACCCCGCGACGACGGGCCTCCGCGCGCAGGAGACCGAGATCGGTCCACGAGGCAGCCGATACGACGGGCGAGAGGAAGATGGCCGACGGCACCTGCGGCGGCCCCGCGCCATGGGCATCGGTGCCCGCCGCGAACGGCGTGGGCACCAGCGCCTCGAGCCGCAGGCGACGCTCGTGCAGGGGCCGCCCGCGGAGGTCCTCTCCCCGCTCCTCGAGCAGGTCGTAGGCGACGAAGACGCAGGGAATGTCCTCGAGCAGCCGCCGCGTCACCGTGCGCCGGCCGCTCCGCCGCGAGAGCATCGAGAAGCCGAGCAGGCGGCCCCCGGCGACGGCCAGCAGCTCGCCGTCGAGCACGGTGCCGGCAGGCAGCGTCGCACCCGCCGCGACGATGTCGGGGAAGGCCTCGTTGACGAGCTCCTCGCCGCGGCTCCAGACCGCGACGTCGCTGCCACGTCGCACCAGCTGCGCCCGCATGCCGTCCCACTTCCACTCGGCCTGCCAGTCGGCGACGCCCCCGAGCGAGGCGACGTCGTGCCCCTCGGCGCCGTCGAGCGCCGAGGCGAGGAAGAAGGGATAGGGCCGGCGGTCGTCCGCGTCGTGCCGCTGGGGCGCGAGCAGCCGGCGGTAGGCCTCGCCATCGACGACGTCACCCCCCATGAGCCGATGCGCCATCACCGCGGGCTCGACCCCCGCCACCTCCGCGAGCGCCCGGGCGACGAGCGTGCGCGACACGCCGACACGGCAGCCACCGGTGAGGAGCTTGTGCCACACGATCCGCTCGCGCGACGCGAGCCGTCGCCAGGTCGCCAGCACGACCTCGCGCTTCCGGGCCTCGGTCTCCTGCCGCAGGCTGTGGATCGTCGTCCGCATGAGCCGCGCGAGGCCGACGTCCGCCTCGTTCGCCCCCGCCGCTTCGTCGGCGGGTGCCGCCGGATCCGGCAGGATGAGCGCGAGCGTCTCGGCGAGGTCGCCGACGTGGGCGTAGCTCTCCTCGACGAGCCACGGTGGAAGACCCGTGACCTCGGCCGCCCACTGCCGCAGCAGGCTCGTCGGGACCGCGCGGATCTGCCGTCCACCGGACAGCACGTCGATCGCGCAGGCGGCATCGTCGGGCGGCGCGGCCCGAAAATACGCCACGAGCGCCTCGAGCTTCTCGCTCGTTCGCGTCGTGCCGTCGAGCTGCCAGAACAGGTCGGTGAACGCTCTCATTCGGCGGCCGTCCCCGGGATCCCGGCCGTGGCGGCGTCCGCGTCCGCCCCGGGCGACGGTGCCGTGCCGCTCGCGGGCGCCTCCGGGTCGTCGTCCTCCTCGACGCCGACCGCGTCGGGCGAAGCCTCGCCCGTGAACCGCGTGGCGAGCGGCGCGGCATCGAGCCCGCGTTCCCGCAGCAGGCGGGCGAGCGGGTCGGCGAACCCGTGGGTCACGAGCACCCGACGGGCGCTGCTGGCCTCGATCGCCGCGAGCAGCCCGGGGAAGTCGGCGTGGTCGGACACCACGAAGCCCTGCGCGAATCCGCGCCGTCGGCGCACGCCGCGGAGCGTCATCCAGCCGGAGGCCATCGCGACGCTCGTCTCGCCGAAGAGCCGCAGCCACGATCCTCCGAGCACGCTGGGGGGCGCGATCACGAGCGCCCTGCCGCCACCGACGCGTCGGGCGCGCGGCGGCACTCGGTCGATCGGCGGGAGCCTCACGCCGCTCGCGCGGTACGCCTCCACCATCGTCATCACCGCACCGTGCGCGACGATCGGTCCGATCGACGGATCGACCAGGGCGGCGAGCCGCTGCGCCTTCCCGAGCGCATACGCGAGGACGACGCTGGTCCGACCCGCGTCACGATTGCCGCGCCACCACCGGTCGAGGTCCGCGGCGATCACCTCCGACGAGGGCCAGCGGTAGACGGGGAGCCCGAACGTCGACTCCGTGACGAGCACGTCGCAGCGGACGGGCTCGAAGGGCGCACACGTCGGGTCGCGCTCGAGCTTGTAGTCCCCGGTGACGACCCAGGTGGTGCCGCCATGCTCGAGCCGCACCTGGGCCGACCCCAGCACGTGTCCGGCGGGGTGGAGCGACACGCGCACGCCGTTGATCAGGATCGATTCACCGTGCCGCACCACGTCGATCGGTGCCTGGCCACCCATGCGGCTGCGCAGCACGAGTTTGCCCGGCGCGGCGCAGAGGTACCGACCGCACCCGCGCCGTGCATGGTCGGCGTGCGCGTGCGTGATGATCGCGCGCGGCACAGGCCGCCAGGGGTCGACGAAGAAGTCACCCTGGCGGCAGTAGAGCCCCGCTTCCGTGACCTCCACCAGGTCCTGCATCGAGTGCCGCGGGACGGTCGACCCGCGGGAGCCGGTCGGTTCGCGGGCACCGCGGCCGGCGGCCGGCGATTAGCGGTACGCCTGGGCGCCGACGGCCGGGAAGCGGTACCCGCCGAATCCGAGTGGAGCGTAGCGGGGCCAGTCCCCCGGGACGACCCCCGGCGGCGTGCCATACATCTTCCAGGTCGGCGTGCGGGGATTCGTCGGTGGCACGAAGTACTTGGGGCGCTGATGGGCTCCGGTCACGTAGGGCGAGGCACCGGGGGCGTAGGGTGCCTGGTCGCGAGGCGTGCCGAGCGAGGCGGCGGATCGCGGCCCGGTGAACCGCCGCCAGCTTTCGCCGCGGGCCTCGCCGCCGGCCAGCACGAGGGCCACGAGGGCGATCCCGCCGGCTGCCAGCATGGCGACGGGTGGAGCGATCGATCGAGTGCCCGTCATGGTCGGTCCCCGAGTCGTGGGCCCGACGTGTCCTGTCGTCGCCGCCCGCTCCGAGGGTATCGGCAGCCGGGGACGCGGTCGTCGATGCCGCCGACGGACGGGCATGGTGCGCGGGTCGGGCCGGTCGTGCGGGCTCGGACAGCCCCCATCACCGCTTCCGTCGCCGGCGTTCCGGCTGGTCGGCCTCCTCGCTCGCATCGCCCGAGGGCGTGGGCGCTTCCGCCCCGGCCCAGGTCACGTCGATCGACACCCCGAAGACCTTCTCGAAGAGGGCGACCCGCCGCTTCGCGCCCCACAGGTCCACCTGGGGATCCTCGTCCGACACGGCCTCGACCCGCACGCCATCCTCCCGCACGCGGACCACCGCGTCGCGCACCTGCTGCGTGCGGCTGCGGTCGAGGCCGCCGGCCAGCCGCAGGATCGCGGCCATGCGCAGGACCCGCTGCTGCTCCTGGGACGACAGCCTCGCGAGGTTGGCATGCTTCCGCTTCGGATCGGCGCCCCGGTGGTAGCGGGCGACGTTCGCGACGAGCTCGAGGTCGTGCGCGCGAATGCCGGGCAGGCGGCTGTTGCGGATGAGGTGGTAGCTGTGCTTGTGGTGCTGGTCGTAGTTGATGACGTAGCCGACATCCTGCAGCCGCGCGGCACACTCGAGGAGCAGCCGGTCCCCCGGCGGCAGCCCGAACGGCTCGACGAGCTGCTCGAAGATGCGACCCGCGAGCGCGGCGACCGCGCGGCCGTGCTCCAGTTCGCCGGAGCAGGCCGCGGCGAGCCGCTCGATGGCGAGCTCGCGTTGGCGGTGCTCATCCTCGTCGCGCGGCCCGAGGGAGTCGTCGATCATCTCCCGGAGGAGGCCGTCCCGCACGCCGCGGGTGTGCACCATGAGCGTGTTGACGCGGTAGCGCTTCATGAGCGCGGCGACGATCGTGAGGCCGGCGACGATGATGTCGGCGCGGTCGGGCATCATCCCGGGCAGCGTGCGGCGCTCGCGCACCGGCATCTTGACGAGCCGGTCGAGCAGGTGCCGCACCTCCGCCTGCGAGACGCGGTAGCCGGCCACCGGCAGCTCGCCCTGCCGCTTCGCCGCCATCATCAGGTCGGCCAGCGTCGTGAAGGTGCCGCCGCAGCCGACGAGGAAGTGGGGCGCGAAGAGCGGACGGGCGGTGCGTTTCTTGAGGACCTCGGCCACCTCCCCCTCGAGCCGGGCCCGTCCGCGCTCCACGTCCACCGGTTCCGCCGCCTCGCCGAGCCCGAACCGCTCGGTGAGCCGCACGGCACCGAGGGGTGTGGAGTAGATCGCCTCGATGAGGTTGCCCGTGGCGAAGACGATCTCGGTGCTGCCGCCGCCGATGTCGGCGACGACGACGTTCTTCCCCGTGAGGTCGAAGGCGTGCTGGACGCTCGTGAAGGCGAGCCTCGCCTCGCGCTCCCCGGAGATCACCTCGACGTCGAGTCCGATCTCCTCGCGCACGCGGCGGCAGAACTCCGGACCGTTGCGGGCCTCGCGCACGGCACAGGTGGCGATCGTCCGCAGCGCCGACACCTGGTAGCCCGCCGCGATCTGCCGGAACGAACGCAGTGCGGCCACCGTCGCCTCGATCGACGCGTCGTCGAGCACCCCCTCGGCCCCCACGCTGCGACCGAGGCGCGTGGGCTCCCGTTCCTCGTCGAGGATGCGGTAGGCGCCGCCGCGCAGCACCTCGGCCACGAGCAGCCGCACGCTGTTCGACCCGATGTCGATCGCCGCCAAACGACAGGCCATGTCGGCCGACAGGTAGATCTGCTTTTCGTCGCCGCCGTCGCCCATGCAGCTTCCTCGGGGGAATGGAGCGGACATGATACCGTTCGCCCACGCGCGGTAGACTCCTCGGAGCCTCGCGTGCTCTCCTCATCACCCGGCGCGTGACGCGGGTCGTCGCCGTGCGACGCGACCGCAGCCCAGCGCCGCCCCCCACCTCGGCTCGCCCACGTTGTCCGGTTCGAGACCACCGTCCGACGAAGCCTCCGGGATCCCGCCGCTCGTCGTGCACGCCAGGCCCGGGCACGAGCCGGCGGGCTCGTGCGCCGTGTCCGTGGGGAACTTCGACGGCGTGCATCTCGGCCATGCCGCGCTCGTCGCGCGACTCCGCGAGGTGGCGGCGACGCACGCCGTACCCGCCGTCGCGCTCACCTTCGACCCGCACCCCGCGTCGCTCGTGCGTCCGGAGGCCGCACCGGTGCCACTCACCACGATTCCACGCCGTGTCGATCTGCTCCTCGCGCTCGGTCTCGACGCGGTCGTGGTCCAGCCCGCGACGCCGCAGCTGCTCGCGCTCGCCCCGCGACGCTTCTACGACCTCGTCCTGCGCGATCGGCTGCGGGCCGCGGCGCTCGTCGAAGGTCCCGATTTCCGGTTCGGCGTCGGGCGGAGCGGAGACATCGCGGCGCTGCGCGGGTACTGCCTGCCCGACGGCGTGGGGCTCGAGGTGCTCGCCCCCCTCGAGGTCGGCGCCGCACCCGTCTCGAGCTCACGGCTGCGCCGGTTGATCGCTGCCGGTGACGTGGCGGCGGCGAGCCGTCTGCTCACCGCGCCGTATCGCGTGAGCGGCCGCGTGGTGACGGGCGCGCGGCGCGGCGCGACCCTCGGTTTTCCGACGGCGAACCTCGCGGACGTGGTCACGCTCCTGCCCGCGCCGGGTGTCTATGCGGCGCGGGCGACCGCAGCCACCGGCCTCGCTGCACCCGACGTCGATCATGCGGCTGCGGTCCACGTCGGGCCCAACGCCACCTTCGACGAGACGACGCTCTCGGTCGAGGCACATCTCATCGGCTTCACGGGCGACCTCTACGGACGCACGCTCCACGTTGACTTCCTGACGCGGCTGCGCGACACTCGACGGTTCGCCTCGGTCGAGGAACTGAAGGCGCAGTTGGCGATCGACGTCTCGGCGGCGGCCGATGCCGTGCGCCGGGCCGGCGACGACGCGATGGGCTCCGATCCCGGCCCCCGATCCACCGTCCCTCCCGCCCGGTGATCCGATGCGACTCGACTGGTCCAGCCTCCTCGATCTGCTGCGCCGTTCGGAGCGGGCCGTGCTCACGAGCCACGTCCGCCCCGACTGCGACGCGCTGGGGAGCGAGCTCGGACTCGCCGGCGTGCTGGAGGCGATCGGATGCGACGTGCGCATCGTCAACGCGCAGGCGACGCCGGCGAACCTGCGGTGGATCGACCCGGAGGGACGCATCGAGTCGCTCGCCGAGCGGGTGCGGCCGGCCGACCTCGCGGACCGCGATCTCCTCGTCGTGCTCGACACGAGCGCCTGGGCCCAGCTCGGGGCGATGGGCGACGTGGCCCGTTCGATGCGGGACCGCGTGGTCGTCATCGACCATCATGTGAGCGAGGACGACCTCTCCGACCGCTGGTTCAAGGACACGTCGGCGGAGGCCACGGCCCGGATCGTCTATGAGATCGCCCTGAGGCTGCGGGTGCCCCTCACGGAGCGGATCGCGACGCCCCTCTACGCCGGACTCTCGACCGATACGGGTGGATTCCGCTTCCCCTCGGTTTCCGGCGAGTCGTTCCGCGTGGCCGCCCGGCTGGTCGATGCCGGGGCGAGTCCGTCGACCGTCTACCGGGAGCTCTTCGAGCAGGACACGCTCGCGCGGCTCCACCTCGTGGGACGGACGCTCGCCGGCGCAACCACGACCCGCGAGGGCAGGGTGATCACGTCGACGGTCCGGCAGCGGGACGTCCGGGAGATCGGCGCCCTCCCGAGCGACACGGAGGACCTCATCAATCTCACGCTCGCGGTCAAGGGAACCGAGCTCGCCGCAATCCTCATCGAGCAGCCGGACGGCCGCGTGAAGGTGAGCTTTCGCAGCCGCGGGGCGGTCGACTGCTCGGCCCTGGCGGGATCGTTCGGAGGAGGCGGGCATCGTGCGGCCGCGGGCGCGATCCTCGACGGGCCGTTCGACGCGGCGAAGCTCCGGGTGGACGAGGCGGTCGACGAGGCCTGGCAGGCCGCGGCCGCCGTGGCCGTCTGAAACAGGGAGGCACGGGCATGCAGGGGCACGATCCCGCGGTGGACGAACAGGGGGCCCGCCGAGGCTTTCTGTCCAAGGTCATGGCGCTCGCGGCGGGCGGCCTGGCGACGCTCGCGCCGGCGGGGGCCGGCGTGTGGGTGCTGCTCGATCCGCTGCGCCGCAAGAGTGCCGCGGCGTCGTTCCTGCGGGTGACGGAGATCGAGGCGATCCCGGACGACGGCGTGCCACGGCAGTTCCCGATCGTGACCGACCGCGTCGACGCCTGGACCGGCTTTCCCGCCGAGCCGGTGGGTGCCGTGTACCTGCGACGGGAGAAGGGGAGCGACGTCGTGCAGGCCCTCTCGGCGACGTGCCCGCACGCGGGCTGCTTCGTGGAGATGGAGCCTGCGGAGCACTGCTTCCGCTGCCCGTGCCACAACAGCTCGTTCACGCTCGACGGCGGCATCGTCGCCCCGAGCCCGAGCCCCCGACCGATGGACGAACTGGAGTGCCGCATCGGCCACGGCGGCGCCGTCGAAGTGAAGTGGCAGAACTTTTTCACGGGCATCGCCGAAAAGGTGGCCCGTCCCTGAACGCGACCGCACGCTGCGTCCCCCCACCCCCGACACGCACGCCCGACACGCACCATGAGCACCGCACAACGCCCCGGCGGCGGAGGCCTCCTCGGTCGTCTTGCCGATTTCTTCGACGATCGCACCGGCTATCGCGCGATCCTTCACGAGGCGCTCTACGAGCGCGTGCCGGGCGGCGCCCGGTGGCGTTACGTCTGGGGCAGCACGCTCGTGTTCGCCTTCCTCGTGCAGGTGATCACGGGGCTCGTGCTCTGGGCGAGCTACTCGGCGAGTGCCCAGACCGCCTGGGAGAGCGTCTACTACATCCAGCACGAGATGGCCGGCGGCTGGCTCCTCCGGGGCATTCATCACTTCATGGCACAGGCGATGGTCGTCCTGCTGGCCCTCCATCTCCTGCAGGTCGTCATCGACGGCGCCTACCGGGCGCCGCGCGAGGTGAATTTCTGGCTCGGCCTCGTGCTGATGATGCTCGTCCTCGGCATGGCGCTAACGGGGTATCTGCTGCCGTGGGACCAGAAGGGCTACTGGGCCACACGCGTGGCGACGAATCTCGCGGGCCTCGTGCCACTGGTGGGTCCCGCGCTCCAGCAGCTCGTGGTGGGCGGCCCGGACTACGGTCATCACACGCTGACCCGCTTCTTCGCGCTGCACGCCGGGTTTCTCCCGGCCGGGCTCGTGGTGATGCTCGTCGTGCACCTCGCGCTCTTCCGCAAGCACGGCCTCCACGCGAAGCAGCCGCTCACGCGGCCCGACGCGATGTTCTGGCCCGATCAGGTGCTCAAGGATGCCGTCGCGATGCTCGCCGTCATGGCGGTCGTGCTCGGCGTCATCCTCGTACCCGCGGTGCGGACGATGCTCGCGGGTGGCACGGTGGTGCCCGGCGAACTGGGGGCCGAACTCGGCGCCCCGGCCGACCCCTCGCTCCCGTACGCGGCAGCCCGTCCCGAGTGGTATTTCCTCTTCCTCTTCCAGTTTCTCAAGGTGTTCGAGGGCTGGGGTGCCAGCGGCGAGTTCCTCGGCGCGATCGTCGTGCCCGGTCTCGTGATGACCGTCATGTTCCTGATGCCGATCCTCGGACACTGGCAGCTCGGGCATCGCTTCAACGTCGCTTTCACGTTCGGGATCGTGGCGGGAGCCGCGCTCTTGACCGGGCTCGCGCTCAACGAGGACTACTACGCCCTGTGGGTCGATCCGGCATCGCTCGCCGAGGCCGAACGGCTCGACGCGGAGACGGAGGGGGACGCGGCGAAGCTGGCCGCCGCGGTGGGCGGCGACCCGGCGAAGCAGGCGGAGGCGGAACGGCAGATCAAGCGGCTGCGCAAGGTCCGCCACTCGCGGGCGTTCCTCGCGGCGGCCCGCCAGGCGAAGGTGGACGCGGCCCGTGCGGTCGAGCTCGCGGGAAGGCCCGAGCGCATTCCCCCCGCCGGGATGCTCGAGCTCGTGCGGACCGATCCGGCGAGCCAGGGGCCGCGGCTCTTCGCGCAGCATTGCGCGAGCTGCCACGCACACGTCGATCCGACCGATCCGGCGGCGGCGACGGCGCTCGCGCACTCCTCCGCCGCGAACCTCTTCGGCTTCGGCTCGGCGGCGTGGATGCGGGGCCTGCTCGATGCCGATCAGGTCGGTGGCCCGGCCTACTTCGGCAACACGGCACACAAGGAGGGGGACATGGTGTCGTTCGTGACGGGCGATCTCGCCGATGCCGACACCTGGTCGCAGGAGGACATCGCCGCCGTCGTCGCCGCGATGGCGGCGGAAGCCGGCCTGCCCGAACCGGACGTGGGCCGGGAGGTCGTCGCCCGGGGACGCGACCTCGTCTCCAGCGGGGAGCGGTGCGGCGCCTGCCACGCCTTCGGCGACAACGGCACCGACCTCGGATCGGCCCCCGACCTCAACGGGTGGGGAGGCCGCGAATGGATCGTGGGGATCATCACCGATCCGACGCACGCGCGGTTCTACGGCGACTCGAACGATCGCATGCCGCGCTTCGGCGTGTCCGACGAGGGGGAGAGCCCGGCCCTGACGGCGTCCGAGATCGGCATCGTCGCCGACTGGCTCCGCGGCCAGTGGTACCGGGCCGCCACGCACTGAATGCCGGCCTGTGGCCGCACCGTGCCGACACCGGCACCGCTCAGGACAGCCCACCCAGCACGGTCGCCTTCGCCACCCGGCTGACGCCCTGCATGTAGGCGGCCGTGCGCAGACTCACCTGCCGTGCCGTGGCGAGCTGCCAGACCTGCTCGAACGACTCGGCGAGGATGCGGCCGAGTTCCTGGCGCACGCGGTTGATACCCCACCGGTAGTGCTGGCGGTTTTGCACCCACTCGAACCAGCTGGCGGTCACGCCCCCGGCGTTGGCGAGGATGTCGGGCAACACCAGCGTGCCGCGGGTATCGAAGATGGCGTCGGCGTCGGGGTCGATCGGAGCGTTCGCAGCCTCCACGATGATCGGAGCGCGGACGGAGGCGGCGTTGGCCGCCGTGAGCACGCCCCCCAGGGCCGCCGGGATGAGCACGTCGCACTCGGCGGCGAGCAGCTCGGCGTTCGACATCGGATCACCCCCGGTGAATCCGGCGAGAAGCCCCCCATGGGCCCGCGCGTGCCGCAGGAGCTCGAGCACGTCGAGCCCCTCCGCGCGATGGAAGCCTCCTCCCGCGTCGGACACCGCGACGATGCGGCACTCGGCGTCGGCGAGGAACTTGGCCGCGTGCGTCCCGACGTTGCCGAACCCCTGGATGGCCACCCGCGTGCCGGGCAGCGGCCGGCCGAGGCGGCCGAGCAGCTTCAGCGTCAGGATGCCCACGCCGCGCCCCGTCGCCTCCTCGCGACCGGGGAGGCCGTGATACTCGACCGGCTTTCCGGTCACGCAGGCGGGCGAAAAACCGTGGTACTTGCCGTACTGGTTCATGATCCACGCCATCACGTCGCCGGACGTGCCCATGTCGGGCGCGGGAATGTCGACGTCCGGGCCGAACAGGTCGTGGATCGCGTCGACGAAGCGCCGCGTCAGCCGCTCCAGTTCGTGGGTGGAAAGCTCGGCGGGCGCGACCGCGATGCCCCCCTTCGCCCCGCCGTAGGGAATGTCGACGACGGCGGTCTTCCACGTCATCAGCGAGGCAAGCGCGCGGACCTCGTCGAGGTCGACCTGCGGATGGTAGCGCAGCCCGCCCTTGAGCGGCCCGCGGGCGTCGTTGTGCTGCACCCGGTATCCGATGAAGGTCGTCAGCTCTCCCGAGTCCCTCTCGATGGGGATGTGCACCTGCACCTCCCGCTTCGCCGTGAGCAGGAGCCTTCGCATGGGGGCGGACAGGTCCAGGTGATCGGCGGCCCGATCGAAGTAGATGCGGATGGCCTCACTCGCTCGCATGACAGCTCCTGCCGGTTCGGCATCGGCGACGCACACGCATGCTCGGCGGCTGTCGACGGATCCGACGGGCCCGGGCGCGCACCGATCGACGCGGGGTCGGGAGCATAGCAAACCGTCCGCCTGCACGAGGCCGCCAACGCGTCACCCACCGCGGTCTCGCCCACCCGCCGCGGTCCACCCGCCGACGCGCGCCGTGAACGCGACGGCCCTCCGGGCGCGAACGGGGCCGCACCCCGTCCCGCGCCCTCGTCCTCCACGCGCCGAGGCGGTACGGTGGACCGCATCAGACGCTACGATTCTTCCCGCGGATGCGAGGGCGCGGCCGGTGCCGTGTCGTCCGCCCTCCACCCCGAAGCCGAGTCATCACGAGGATGCCGCAGCCGACGGTCGTCGAATTCTGGAACGCACTCGGACAGAGCCGCCTCGTCGGGCCGGCCGTCCTCTCCTCGATCCAACGCGAGCACGCGCAGCGGAGCGACGCGCAGGGAGCCGATGCGGCCGCGGTCGCCAGCTGGCTCGTCGGCCGCGGGCTGCTCACGCGGTGGCAGGCGAAGCGGCTCCTGGCCGGGTCGCGCGGCCCCTGGTTCGTCGGTGAGTACCGGCTGCTCGATCGCCACGAACATCCTGGCAACGTGCCCCTCTTCACGGCTCGGCATGAGCCTTCCGGCCGCGTCTTCAGCATCGTGCTGCTCGGGTCACGACGCTGCGACGACCCCGCCATCTGGCCCGGAATCGCCCGCCGCGCCTCCGCGGCCATCGCCGCGACCGATCCGGTCCTCTCCCGTACGTGGTCGATCGAGCAGGCGGACACGACCCGATTCATCGTCTGCGAGCAGGTCGCGGGCGAGTCGCTCGGCAGGGTGCTCACCCGATCCGGCGCGATGTCGCAGCGGGTCGCCGGTGCGCTCGGCCTGCGGATCGCGCGGAGCATCGCGTCGCTGCACGCGGCCGGCGAGGTGCATGGGGGCCTGTCGCTCGACGCGGTGCGACTGCCCAGCGGCGACGGGCCGGCCGATCCGGACGCCGCGCGTGTGCTGCAGTACCCGCTCGTAGGCGATCCGCATCTCGATCCGCCCCGAATCCCGCTCGAGAGCGACGAGGACCTCGAGCGCCTCGGCACCCGGGCGTCCTTCGTGGCTCCGGAACTGACCCGTCCCGACGCCGCCTGCGACGCGCGATCGGACGTGTACGCCATCGGCTGCGTGCTCCACGCGCTCCTGACCGGACAGGTGCCCGGCTGGCGCGGCGAGCCGCGCGCCACGCTCCGGCAGGCCGCCATCTCGGGAGTGCCACCGCTCGGTCCGCCCGTCGTGCCGGAGGAAGTGGGAACGCTGGTGTCGTACCTGACGACACGGGACCCGGAGGCCCGCTACCGCACCGCGGCGGAGGCCGCCGAGGCGATCGCCGCCTGCTTCGGGCTCGACGCGGGCACGCCCCTGATGGGCGTGGATACCTCCCATCCCCAGCTGGCCGTGACGACCGACGCCTCCACCCGGCCCGCGGCGCGGCGCCCGTCGCCCCGGCGCACCTTCCCCAGCGGTGCCATCGCCGGGGCGGCGGCCCTCGTCATGCTCGTCGCGGCCGGAGCCTGGCTCGATCCGTTCGGTCTCTTCGACAAGGGCGGCACAGGCGGCGGCCTGCCGGGTGGATCCGACTCGAGCGCATCGACCGAGGCTCCTCAGGACGACGGCGGAGCGACCGCCCCGTCGTCACCCGACCCGGCCCTCGTGGCGTCGACCGCCACGCCGCCCTCCGCACCGGGAGACTCCCCGGCTCCGGCCCCCGCGGGCGTCGGGCCCGCGCCGCGCGCGAACGCGTCGCCCGCGGCGATCGCGCCCGTCGTGGTCGCAGACGATTCGTTGCCGTGGGCCGCACCGACGCACGGCTCCGCGCTCCCGTGGACGTATCTGCCGGGTGGCAGCCAGTTGCTTCTTGGCGCGAGGCCGGCGGAGATCATGGCCGACGAGGAGGGCCTGCTCTTCTTCAAGGCCCTCGGCCCGCTCGTGGAGTCGGCCGCCTCGTGGCTCGCTTCCGTCACCGGGTGCGGCCTCGATGGCATCGAGTCGGTGCAGGCGGGCTGGCAGGCCGCTGCGGATGGCACGGTCCTGGGCGCGTGCGTCGTCCGGCTCGACGGTGGCCGCACCATTCCCGATCAGGACGATTTCCGCAGCCGGCAGTGGGGCGCGGAACGCGAGACGCAGGTGTCGGGCGAAACGATCCACCATGGGCCGCGCCTGGCGTTCTGGACGCCGAAGGCGGACGTGGGCCGCGTGCTCGTCGTCGCTCCGACCGATTTCATGGAGGACATCGTCCGCGGGGGCACGTCGCCGCCGCCGCTGCCGGGCGACCTCGAGACGCTCGTCCCCACCCTCGACGGAGGCCGTCACCTGACGCTCGCGGTCGCCACCCACTATCTCTTCACCGAGGGCAGGGGAATCCTCAGCGGTCCTCTCGAGCGACTGGCCGAGCCGCTCGAGACGTTCTTCGGCGAGGACGTCCGAGCCGCCGCCCTGTCGGCTCATTTCGGCAGCGACTTCTATGCCGAACTGGATGCCGTCAGCACGCTCGACAAAGCGGCCGGCGGGCTCGCCCCCGTGCTGCGGGAACGCATCGACGCCCTCCCCGACTCGGTCGAGGAGTGGATCGCCGCTCTCGCCCCGCACCCGCACGGGCGGCGTCTGGTCATGCGACTGCCGGGGATGCTTCGGGCGCTCGTCGCCAACCTGCGGTCGGGCGCGGAGGGTCAGGTCGCGGTGCTCAACGCCTACCTTCCGCGGCACGCCGGCCACAACCTCGCGCTGGCCGGAGAGCTCGTGCTCGCCCAGGCACCCGGAGCGGGGGCGGCGGCGGTCGCTGCGACGTCGGGTGCCACGCCGGCGGCCGCGGCCCCGCAGGACGCACTCGGGAAGCTGAAACGGCCGATGACGCTCGTGTTCGCCCGCGACACGCTCGAGAAGTCGGTGCAGATGATCGCCGACGAGATCGGCGTGCCGATCGAGATCAACGGCGGCGACCTGCAGCTCGAGGGCATCACCAAGAACCAGAGCTTCGGTCTCACCGAGCGCGACTCGACCGCCGACGCGATCCTGCGGGTGATCCTCGGGAAGTCCAATGCCGAGGGCAAGCTGGTCTACGTGGTGCGACGTCAGGACGGCGCGGAGAAGATCGAGATCACGACCCGCGCCGCCGTCGCGAAGCGCGGCGACACGCTGCCGCCCGGTTTCGAACCGACGAAGGCTCCCGAGGAGAAGCGATGATCATCGTCATGGAAGCAGGTGCCTCGACGGCCGCGCTCGATCACGTGGTGCGGCACGTCGAGCGGCTCGGACTCCGGCCCCACGTGATCGTCGGCACCGAGCGCACCGTCGTCGCCGTCGTGGGCGACGAGCGCGGGGCGGCCTCGAGCGGACTCGAGACGCTGCCCGGTGTCGCGTCGGTGCTGCCGATCCTCGCGCCCTACAAGGTGGCCAGCCGCGAGGTCCGGGCCGAGCCGACGGTCGTGCGGGCCCGGTCGCTCGTCGTCGGCGGCGGACGGGTCGGCGTGATCGCCGGACCGTGCTCGGTGGAGAGTCGCGACCAGATCGTCGAGACGGCGCGGGCCGTCCGCGATGCCGGTGCCACGGGGCTGCGGGGAGGGGCGTTCAAGCCGCGCACGAGCCCGTACAGCTTCCAGGGCCTCAAGGAGCGGGGGCTGGAACTGCTGGCCGAGGCGCGAGAGGCCACCGGCCTCGCCGTCGTCACCGAGGTGGTGGCCCCGGAGGATGTCGCGCTCGTGGGCCGGTACGCGGACGTGCTCCAGGTCGGCGCGCGCAACATGCAGAACTACCGACTGCTCGAGGCGGTGGGACGAACCCGGCTCCCGGTGCTGCTCAAGCGCGGACCGGCCGCCACCGTGGAGGAGCTCCTGCTCGCCGCCGAGTACATCCTCGACGGCGGCAACCACGCCGTGATGCTCTGCGAGCGGGGCATCCGCACCTTCGAGACCCACACCCGCTTCACGCTGCCGCTGGCGACCGTGCCCTGGCTGCAGGCCCGCACGCACCTGCCGGTCGTCGTCGATCCCAGCCACGGCACGGGACACGCCGCCCTCGTGGAGCCGATGGCGGCCGCCAGCGTCGCGGCTGGCGCCGACGGCCTGATCGTCGAGGTGCATCCCGATCCCGCGAAGGCGGCCAGCGACGGGGCCCAGACGCTCGACGTCGCGGGCTTCCGCCGCATGATGGAGGTCTGCCGGCGCGTGGCCGCGGCGGTGGGACGCGAGATCGGCTGAGGTCTCACCCGAGCAGGGCGAGCGACACACCGGTGTAGATCACGATCCCGACGATGTCGACGATCGCCGAGACGAAGGGATTGCTCATGAGGGCCGGGTCGAGGCCGAGTGAGCGGAAGACGAGCGGCAGCACCGATCCGGCGAGCGAGCCGAGCACCACGACGGCCAGGATCGTCACGGGGATCACGAGCGCCTGCAGCGGCGTCGGCGCGTACACGAGCGCGAGCAGGTAGCCGGGGATCGCGAGGAGCGTGCCGAGAACGAGTCCCATCGCCACCTCGCGACGCAGGATGCGTCCGCAGTCGGACAGCCTGGCGTCGCCGGTCGACAGGGCGGTGATGACGAGGGTGGCCGACTGGTTGCCGGAGTTGCCGCCGCTGGCGATGACGAGCGGAATGAAGGCGACGAGCCACGCATGCCGGATGGGCGACGTGGAGAGCACCATGGCCGTCAGGGCCGCGGTGGCGAAGAGGATCGCGAGCCACACCCCCCGCTTCCACGCCATCGAGACGATGCCGGCCTCGAGGTAACTCTCGCCGAGGGGCGAGATGGCCGCGATCCGCTGCGCGTCGTCGGTCGCCTCCTGCCGCACCTGATCGAGCACGTCGTCGTGGGTGACGATCCCCACGAGCCGGTTCCGATCGTCCACGACCGGCACGGCGAGGAAGTCGAACCGCGCGAGCTTGTCGACGGCCTCCTCCGCCGGATCGTCGACGCGGACGCTGATCACGTCCCGCTCCATGAGGTCGGCGATCAGGGACGTCGGCTTGGCGAGGATCAGGTCCCGGAGCGACACGGATCCGACGAGCTGCCGTTCGCCGTCGAGCACGTAGACGGAGTAGATCGACTCGCTGTCGGGAGCCTGCGAGCGGAGCCGCGAGATCGCCTCTCCCGCCGTGATATCGGCAGGCAGCGACGCGTACTCGGTGGTCATGAGCGACCCGGCGGAATCCTCCGGACAGGAGAGGAGCATCCGGATGTCGTGCCGCTCCGCCTTGGCGACGAGCGGAAGCAGATCCTCGACCAGATCGGAGTCGAGTTCGCGGAGCAGGTCGTCGCGATTGTCCGCCGCCATCCACTCGAGCAGCCCGCCGAGGTGCGCCCGGTCACCCGACTTGACGAGCTCGACCTGCGTGGCCATCGGGTAGTAGGGGAAGATCTCCGCCTGCCGCTCCACGGGCACGGCGTCGAGCATGCGCCACAGCTCGGTTGGCTCGAGCCCCTCGGTGAACTCCGCGACCGTCGCCGGGTGGAGTTCCTCGGCGACCTCGCGCAGGCCGGCGGTATCCCCCTCGGCGAGCATCACCCGCAGTTCGGGGAGCAGGATGGGATTGGCGGCCGAGGGCATTGGCGGGAGAGGGAGGGGAGGGCGAGGGCGACGGACCGATGGCGGCCGACGCCTATACTGCGATCACGATGACGAAGTATGCCACGAACGCCTGCGGAGACGAACAGCGTTCGCGTCGCCGGACGCGTCGGGTCGCGTGCCGACGGATCGGCGTCATGGCACTCGTCACGTGGGTCGCGACGTCGGGTGCCTGGCGAGACGGCTCGGCGACGGAGGCGCGGGACGCGGCCGCCGTCGTTTCCGCCGCCGATGGCCTCGACCTCCTGCTCACGCGAGCCTACCTGCCGGCCGACTTCGACCAGGAGGTGTTCGACGCGCTCTGGACGACGTGGGAGGAGCCGCTGCGTTCGCGCGCGGAACGACTCGACGTCGCAGGAAGGCGACGGCTGGCGATGGAGCGGTATGGGCTCGTGCCGCATCCGGACGATCCTTCGCGGTCGCTCCAGTACGCCGTCGATGCCGCGGGCAACTGGACCATGAGCTGCCTCGCCTGTCACCAGGGGCAGGTGAGGGGCGTCGCCATCCCGGGAGTCCCCAACTCCTCCTATGCGCTCGAGACGCTGACCGAGGAGGTGCGGCTGGTCAAGGCCAGGCAGCGCAAGGCGTTCGGGCACATGGACATGGGGTCGCTCTTCCTGCCGCTCGGCACGACCGTCGGCACGACCAACGCCGTGATCTTCGGGATGGCGCTCATGCGGCACCGCGACCCGCAGCTGAACATCGTGGCCCGCCCGCCGCGGCTCGACCTGCCTCATCACGACATGGACGCACCGGCGTGGTGGCTCTACCGCACCCGCCGCACGCTCTACGCGGACGGATTCGCCGCCAAGGGGCACCGGATGCTCATGCAGTTTCTGCTCGTCAAGGAGAACGGGCCCGAGCGGTTCCGCGAATGGGAGGATGACTTTCGGCACATCGAGGCGTGGATCGAGGGGCTCGATCCGCCGGCCTGGAGCGGACCGCTCGACGAGGCCCTCGCGGCACGCGGCCACGAGGTCTTCGCGAGGCACTGCGCGGAGTGCCACGGCACCTATGGTGCGGGGCGCTCCTATCCCGAGCGGGTCGTGCCGATCGAGGTGATCGGGACCGACCGGGCGCGGCTCGACGCGCTCACCGCCGGGGAGCGTCGCGACCTCAACGCGAGCTGGTTCGGGGACGGCGCGGGAGCCCGGCTCGACGAACGCTGCGAGCCGGCCGGATACGTGGCGCCTCCGCTCGACGGTGTCTGGGCCACGGCTCCCTATCTGCACAACGGATCGGTGCCGACGCTCTGGCACCTCCTGCATCCCTCGGAGCGGCCCCTCGTCTGGCGTCGGACACCGACCGGCTACGACGACGAGCGGATCGGACTCGTCGTGGAGTCGGCCGACGAGATGCCGGCGGAGCGGCTCGTGTCGGCCACGCGACGCACCTGGTTCGACACGCGCCGGGCGGGCAAGAGCGCCGGAGGGCACGAGTTCGTCGATGTGCTCGACGCGGCCGAGAAGTCCGCGGTGCTCGAGTATCTCAAGACGCTCTGAGCGGCGGCTCCGTCGCCCGACCGTTCCCGATCTGGTACCGTGACAACACGGCCGCGGAGGGCGGCGTCGGACCCGGAGACACACCCATGACCCAGCTCGAAGCCGCGCGGCGGCACGAGATCACGCCGCAGATGGCCTTCGTCGCCCGTCGCGAGAACCTGCCCGAGGAGACGGTCCGCGCGGAGGTGGGGCGCGGCCGCATGGTCATCCCCGCGAACCGCGTGCACCTCGCGAAGCGACTCGAGCCGATGGGCATCGGCATCGCCGCGCTCACGAAAATCAACGCGAACATCGGCAACTCCGCGGTGACGAGCGACGTGGCGACGGAGCTGGAGAAGCTTCACATGGCCGTCCATCACGGGGCCGACACCGTGATGGACCTCTCGACCGGCAGGGACATCGACGGCATCCGTCAGGCGATCATCGACGCATCCCCGGTGCCGATCGGGACCGTGCCGATCTACCAGATGCTGGAGGAACTCGGCGGCGACATCGAGGAGATGCGTCCCCGGCATTTCCTCGACATGTGCGAGAAGCAGGCCCGGCAGGGGGTCGACTACATGACGGTGCACGCCGGCCTGCTCCAGGAGCACCTGGCGCTCACGATGGGACGGATCACGGGCATCGTGAGCCGCGGCGGATCCCTGATCGCCAAGTGGATGATGGCCCATCGAAAGCAGAACCCTCTCTACGAGCATTTCGAGGATCTCTGCGACATCTTCCGGGAGTACGACGTCACCTGGAGCCTCGGCGACGGCCTCCGTCCCGGCAGCATCGCCGACGCGAGCGACGAGGCGCAGTTCGCGGAACTGCACGTGCTCGGCGAACTCACGCGTCGGGCATGGGCCAAGGGCTGCCAGGTCATGGTCGAGGGCCCGGGCCACGTGCCGATGGACCAGATCGACATGAACGTGAAGCGGCAGATGGAGGAGTGCGACGAGGCGCCGTTCTACGTGCTCGGGCCTCTCGTCACCGACATCGCCCCCGGGTACGACCACATCACGAGCGCCATCGGTGCGGCCCTCGCCGGCTGGAGCGGCGCCGCGATGCTGTGCTACGTGACGCCGAAGGAACACCTCGGCCTGCCCGACGCGGACGACGTTAGGCAGGGCGTGATCGCCTACAAGATCGCCGCGCATGCGGCGGACCTCGCCAGACATCGACGCGGTGCCCGCGATCGCGACGATGCCCTCTCCCGGGCCCGCTTTGCCTTCGACTGGAACGAGCAGTTCCGCCTGTCCCTCGATCCGGAGACGGCGCGGCGGTACCACGACGAGACGCTCCCCCAAGACACCTTCAAGAGCGCACACTTCTGCAGCATGTGCGGGCCGAAATACTGCTCGATGAAGATCACGGAGGAGATCCGGCAGATGGCCGCCGAGTCGACCCTCGCCCCCGGGACGAACGCGGACGTCGCCGTCGTCCCGCTCGGCACGACGACGCGTTGATTCCGGGTTGCGAACTCGCGCGATGATGCAGCACGGATGACGTGCGGCGTCAGGTGCGCGACCAACGGGTGCCCGCCGGGCCGTCCTCGAGGGTGACGCCCGCGCCCCCGAGCCGGTCCCGAATCAGGTCGGCGGTCGCGAAATCCTTCGCCGCGCGGGCCCGGGCACGGATCTCGATCACGAGGTCCATCAGGCCGGCCACGAGCGTCCCGTCGGCGTTTCCCTCGGTGTTTCCCTCGGCCCGAGGCTCGCGGAGAAAGAGACCGAGGACGCCCGTGAGCTCCCGGAGCGCGAGGAGCATCGCGTCGAGCGTCTCGAGGGCGGCGGGAGACCGGGCTGTCTCGAGGGCGTGGGCGTCGATGTGCCGATTGACGACGCGCACGAAATCGAACAGGGTCGCCACCGCGATCGCGGTGTTGAAATCGTCGTCCATCGCCGCGAGGAAGCGCGAGCGGAGGGCGGTCGCCTCCTCTCCGGCGGCGCCGATCGCGAGGTCTCCCGAGCGCCGATCGCGCCGTGCCAGTTGGTGGAACGACCGTCCCGCGATCCGCTCGTACCGCGAGAAGACCCGCGTGAACGCCTCGAGCGCCCGCGCGCTCTCGGCGAGCGGCTCCTCGCCGAAATGGATCGGGCTGCGGTAGTGGGTCGAGAGCAGGAGGAGGCGGATCGCCTCGGGGCGATGACGTCGCAGCAGTTCCGTGAAGGGCTGGGCTCCAGTCGACTTCGAGATCTTGCTGGCGGCCTGCGCCGCGGCGTCGGCCGCCGCGTCGAGGGGTTCGCCGCCACGCGGTCGGCCGCCGACCTTGCCGGCGGCCGACCCCGCCTGCATGAGCCCGTTGTGCATCCAGAACGTCGCCATCGGGCACCCGTGGAGCGATTCGCTCTGCGCGAGCTCGTTCTCGTGATGCGGAAAGACCAGGTCGAGCCCGCCACCGTGGATGTCGAAGTGCTCGCCGAGAATCGCCTTGCTCATCGCCGAGCACTCGATGTGCCACCCCGGCCGACCCGGCCCCCACGGGCTCGGCCACGACGGTTCCCCCGGCTTGGCCGCCTTCCAGAGCGCGAAGTCGGCCGTCGATCGCTTCCGCTCCGCCGTCGAGCCACCCTCGCCCTGCATCTGGTCCACGGCGCGATTCGTCAATTTGCCGTAGTCGGCGTCCTTCGCGACGTCGAAGTAGACGTCGCCGTCGCTGGCGTACGCGAAGCCCTTGGCGACGAGCCCCTCGATGAAGGCGATGATCGTGTCGATGTGCTCCGTCGCCTTCGGCATCACGTCGATGCCGTCGACGCCAAGCGCCGCGAGGTTGCCGAGATAGTCGGCCGTCATCTCCTCTGCCAGGGCGCGCATCGTCGTCTCACGGGACACGCTTTCCGCGATGATCTTGTCGTCGACGTCCGTGATGTTGACCACCCAGGTGACGGTCCACCCGGAGAAGACGAGGTGCCGCTTGATCGTGTCGAAGATCACCGGCCCCACCATGTGGCCGATGTGGCTCGGCTTGTAGACGGTCGGCCCGCAGAGATACATGCCGACGTGGCCGGGCCGCACCGTCACGAGTGGTGCCTTCGATCGTGTCAGCGTGCTGTAGACCTCGATCCGCGGCCTGCCGGCCGTCGCCGCGTCGATCGCCCCGGTCATCGTCATCTCGTTCGCACTCCTGGAAATCCACGTGTCCGGCCCGGTGCACACGGTGTGCCCGCCGACCCACTCACTCGTCCCGATCCGACCGCTCGATGAGCACCACGCACTCGGCGGCGATCGCCTCCTCCGCACCGACGGGCCCCACGCCCTCTCCCGTCTTCGCCTTGAGCCAGACGGCCTCCTCGTCCACGTGGAGAATCCCGGCGATCCGTCGGCGGATCGCCGTCCGATGGGGGAGAATCTTGGGGCGCTGGGCGAAGATCACGCAATCCAGGTTCACGATCCGCCAGCCGGCCGCCGCGAGGCGACGCGCCGCCTCCGCCAGCATGCCGGCCGAATCCCGGCCGCGATTGGCGGGATCGGTGTCGGGAAACAACTCGCCGATGTCGCCGAGGCCGGCCGCCCCGAGCAGGGCGTCGGTGACCGCGTGCAAGAGCACGTCCGCGTCGCTGTGCCCCACCGCCCGGCGGTCGTGCGGGATCGTCACCCCTCCGAGCACGAGGCCACCGCCCGGCTCCAGTCGGTGCAGGTCGTGTCCGAGTCCGATGCGCGCCATGCTGCGGAAGCCTCCGGAGGATCCACCGTTTTCACCTATACTCCCGCGCATGGACAACTCCGCGAGCCGTTCGAAATCCGAGTCCACCCCGGTGATCGAGGTCGAGGGACTCGCCAAGGAATACCGCGTCCATGACAAGCCCGAGGGCCTCGCGGCGAGCGTCCGCAGCCTGTTCCACCGCACCAGCCGGGTCGTCGAGGCGCTCCGCGGGGTGGACCTGCGGGTCGGACGCGGCGAATTCGTGGCGCTGCTCGGCCCCAACGGTGCGGGCAAGACCACGTTTCTCAAGCTGCTCTCGGGCATCATCACGCCCTCCCGCGGCACCGCCCGCGTCCTCGGGCACGTCCCCTGGGTGCGGGAGAACGAGTTTCGCCGGCGGTTCGCCCTCGTCATGGGCCAGCGCAACCAGCTCTGGTGGGACCTGCCCGCCGCCGAGAGTTTCCGGCTCCACCGCGAGATCTACCGGATCGAGCCCTCCCGCTTCACACGGGTTCGCGACGAGCTCGTCGACCTGCTGGGGGTGCGGCAGCTCGTGCTGCAGCCGGTTCGAGAACTGTCACTCGGGGAACGGATGAAGCTCGAACTGGTGGCGGCGCTGCTGCACGAGCCCGAGGTTCTCTTCCTCGACGAGCCGACGATCGGACTCGACGTCGTCGCCCAGCACACGATCCACGCCTTCCTGCGTCACGTGCAGGCGGAGCGACGCGTGACGGTGATGCTCACCACGCACTACATGAAGGACGTGGCGGCCCTCTGCGAGCGGGTGATCGTGATCACGCACGGCGACATCCTCTACGACGGGTCGCTTGCCGACATCGTCGATCGCTTCACGACCCACAAGATCGTCACGCTCGACCTCGACGAGGTGCCGTCCCCGGCGCGCGTCGCCCGCTACGGGTTCCCCTGCGAGGTGCGCGGGCCGCGGGTCGTGCTCCGGGTCGATCGCGGCCGCATCGCCGAGGTGCTCCCCGATATCCTGCGCGACGAGGGGGTCCGCGACGTGTCGGTGGAGGACGTGCCGCTCGAGGAGATCGTGGCTGAACTCTTCCGCTCGACGCGGACGCGTCCCGTCGGGGCGCCTGCCGGGGCCGCCCCATGAGCGGGCGGAGCGTGCCCCTCGAGCCCGACCGGCACGTGGCGTCGCCGCGGTTGCTCGAGGGCCTGCGGGTGTGGTGCACGATGCTCGCCATCTGCCTCGAGGAGCGGCTCGTCTACCGGGGAGACTTCCTGCTCGGCACCGCGATGCGGTTCCTGCCGATCGTCACCCAGATCTTTCTCTGGACGGCCGTCTTCTCCGCCACCAGCCGCGCCGACATCGCCGGCTACACCCGCGACGACGTCGTCGCCTACTACCTGCTCACGATGCTCACGCGGGCCTTCTCCAGCATGCCCGGCCTCGCGGGCGGCATCGCCCGCAGCATCCGTGACGGTTCGATCAAGAAGTTCCTCGTCCAACCGGTGGACTTCATCGGCTTCCTGCTCGCCGCCCGCGTGGCCCACAAGCTCGTCTACTACGCCGTGGCGATCGTCCCCTTCGCGGCGGTCTTCCTGCTCTGCCGCGGCTATTTCCCACCACCGCCTGACGCACCGACGGTGCTCGTCTTCCTCGCGTCGCTCGTGCTCGCGTTCCTGCTCGGATTCTTCATGGAGGCGACGCTCGGCATGCTCGGCTTCTGGGTGCTGGAGGTGTCGAGCATCGTGTTCGGCTACATGCTCGTGCAGTACCTCCTGTCGGGTCACATGTTTCCGATCGACATGCTCGCCGGCATCCCCACGGGCATCCCCGGCGTGAACGTCGCCGATCTGGTCCAGTGGCTCCCGTTCGGCTACACGGCCTACTTTCCCGCCGCGGTGTGGCTCGGCAAGATCGAGGGGGAGGAACTGTTCCGTGCCCTGGCGGTCGAGGTCGGCTGGGTGGTCGTGATGGCGATCGCGTGCCGGGCCGCCTGGCACCGCGGAACGCGCCGCTACGGCGCGTTCGGAGGCTGATCGCTCAGGCCGCAGGGTTTTGCCCCGTCCCACCGGGACGCGGTACGCTCTGCAGCTCCCATGAGCCGCTACCTCGCGATCTTCCGCACGTTCGCCCGCGCCTGCCTCGTGCGCGACATGACGTTCCGCGCGAACTTCCTGCTCGAGTGCCTCACGAGCCTCGGGTGGATGTCGATGAATCTCGCCTTCTATCTCCTGGTCTTCACGTTCACGCCCGAGATCGGGGCCGGCAGCGGCTGGACGAAGGCGCCCTTCTTCGCGTTCGTCGGCACGGGTCTCATCGTCAACTCGATCGTGCAGGCGCTCTTCATGCCGAGCGCGGAGGAGCTCACGGAGATGGTGCGCACGGGCGGGCTCGACGCCGTGCTCGTCCAGCCGCTCGACGCCCAGTTCCTCGTCTCCATGCATCGCGTCGACTTCTCGTCGTTTGCCAACGGCCTCGTCGGCGTCGGGCTCGTGGCGTGGGCCGTGCCCCGTCTCGAGCACGCCCCCGGGCCGATCGCATGGCTGGTCTATCCGCTCACGATCCTGTGCGGCGTCGCGATCCTCTACGGCCTCGTCATCATGCTCGCGGCCGCCACGATCCTCATGGGGCGCAACCAGAGCCTCTACGACTTCTGGTTCTATCTCACGAACTTCTCCCGCTATCCGGCCGAGATCTACGCGGGACCCTGGGGCGGACCGCTGCGTGCGGTCTGCACATTCGTGATTCCCATCCTGCTGGTGGTCAACGTGCCCGCGCGGGTGCTCGCCCGACCGCTCGCCGGCGAGGCCTGGTGGGCCGTGGTGACCGCGCTGCTCGCCGCCTGCGCCTCACTCGCCGTGTCGCGCGCGGTCTTCCAGGCGGCCCTCGCGCGGTATCGTAGTGCGTCGAGCTGATCGGGGCCCGCGGCCCGCCACGTCCGGATGCCAGAGCATGCCTGCGAGCGTCGAGGACCGCGCGAAGACGGGATCGAGCGACGTCGGCCGGGCGCGCGGTCTGCACGAGGACCTCGCAGCGGTGCTGATCGGCGCGGGCCTCGTGATCCTGGCCCTGGCCGTGACATGGGCCGGGCGCCCCGACGGCGATCGCGCGAGCCGGGAGGCCCACCCGAAGGGCTGGCCGACGCCGCTGGCCGCCACGGTCGGACTGCCGGGAACATGGACCGATTCGCCCCTGGCGGCGTTCCGTGACGGGAGCGGCCGAGTCGCCGTCGCGCCGGTGGCGCTCGGCATGGGCTGGGTGGTGGCCGTCGGCACGCTCGGCGCGGTGCTCGGCGGTGGCAGCGTCAGGCGGTTCCTCCCGGGCGGGGCGCTGCTCGCGGCGCTCACGTGCCTGGCGTATCTCCTCGCCGCACAGAAGGTCGTCAAATTCTACAACCTCGAGTATCCCCTCTGGGCGCTCGCCGTCGGTCTGCTCGTCGGCAACGTCGGCGGCGTGCCGCGGTGGCTCACGCCCGCCCTGCTCGGTGAGTTCTTCATCAAGACGGGGCTGGTCGTCTTCGGTGCCGAGGTGCTCGTGAGTCGGCTCCTCGCCCTCGGCCTGCCGGGACTGATGACCTCCTGGATCGTCACGCCCGTCGTGCTCGTCAGCACCTACCTGTTCGGCGTGCACGCGCTCCGCATCCCGTCCCGGCCGCTCTGCATGACGCTCGCGGCGGACATGTCGGTGTGCGGCGTGTCGGCGGCGATCGCCACGGGGGCGGCGTGTCGCGCGAAGAAGGAGGAGCTGTCGCTGGCGATCGGCCTCTCGCTCTTCTTCACCGTCATCATGATGGTCGCGATGCCGCCCGCGATCCGCGCACTCGGACTCGATCCGCTCGTGGGCGGCGCCTGGATCGGCGGCACGATCGACGCCACCGGCGCCGTCGTCGCGGCCGGTGAATCGCTCGGCAAGGACGTGGGCGAGGTCGCAGCGACCGTGAAGATGATCCAGAACTCCATGATCGGGCTGATCGCCTTCGCCGTGGCCGCCTACTGGGCCGGCTGGATCGATCGGGACGTCTCCGGCCCGCGCGGCACGCTCCTGGGCGAGGCGTGGCGCCGGTTTCCACGCTTCATCCTCGGGTTCCTCGGGGCGTCGCTCGTCTGCTCCGCGCTCCACGGCCTCGGTCCCGCCGAGGCGCTGTGGGTCGAGGGGGCCACGACCGGCTTCACCGCACGGGTGCGGGGCTGGCTGTTCTGCGCGGGGTTCGTCTGCATGGGTCTGCAGACGAACGTCCGTGAGCTCGCCCCGCTGCTCGCCAGCGGCCGGCCCGTCGTGCTCTACCTGCTGGGACAGGCGCTCAATCTCGTCCTCACGCTGGGGATGGCGAGCCTCACGTTCGGGTGGCTGTTTCGCAACGCGGTGGCTCCATGACGGGCCTCGCGCCGCTCCGTCGGTCCCCGGCCGCGCGGCTCGCGGCGGCCGCAGCGCTGACGGCGCTCGTCTGGTGCGGCCTGCTGCCGTGGGTCCTCGAACTCGGTCCCGTGGCCCGGCACGTCGCCCTCATGGAGGCCCGCCGCGTCGATCCGTCGGCGATGTACTACACCGAGCTCGAGAGGCTGCCACTGCGTCCCGCGTGGGTGGACGACGTGCTCGTGCTCTGGCCATCTCCGTGGTGATAGACTTCGAGGCAGTCATCGGGACACGCCCGCCATGCCGCTCCGGCTCGCCTTCAGTTCCAACGCCTACCTGGACGTGCCGGTGGAGACCGCGATCGAGCGGATCGCCGCGGCGGGCTACCGCGGCATCGAACTGCTCGCCGACGTGCCGCATGCGTGGCCCGCCGGCCTGCTCGCCGGTCAGAAGGCCGCGATCCGGATGGCCCTGCAGGACCACGGGCTCGCGATTTCCAACATGAACGCGTTCATGATGAACGCGGTCGCCGACCCGAGGCAGCCCTATTGGCATCCGGGGTGGACCGACCCGGACCCGCACTACCGGGCGATCCGCCGGGAGCACACGAAGCGCGCGCTCGGGCTGGCGGCGGAACTCGGTGCCAGGTCGATCTCGACCGAGCCCGGCGGCGAGGTGCAGCCGGGGCAGACCCGGGAGGAGGCGCTGGCGATCTTCCTCGACGAGATCGGGCCCGTCCTCGAGGTGGCGGCCGCGTGTGGCGTGGCCCTGCTCGTGGAACCGGAGCCGGGACTGCTGATCGAGCGGTTCGGCGAGTACCTCGACTTCGCGTCACGGCTCGACCACCCGTCGCTCGGGCTCAACTTCGACGTCGGCCATGCCTTCTGCGTGAGTGAGGATCCGGCCGAGTGGGTGCCCCGGATGAAAAGCCACACGCGGCACTACCACGTGGAGGACATCGCGGCGACTCGCGTGCACCACCATCTCGTGCCGGGAGAGGGGGCGATCGACTTCGCGGCCGTGCTCCGCGCGATCGCGGCCTGCTCGCCCGACGCCTGGGTGACCGTCGAGCTCTACCCCTACCGGGACCGCCCCGACGAGGCGGCCCGCGCCGCCCGCGCCCACCTGCTCGCCGTCGCGAACGCCGCGGGCGTGGAGCTCGCCTGACATGGCGGCACCTGCGACCGCGCTCGACTGGATCAGGCTCCTGCGGCTGCCGAACCACGCGACCGTCGTCGCCGACGTGGCAGCCGGGTACCTCGTCGCGGCCGGCCTGCGCGGTGACCTCGCGTGGCCGGGTCCGGAGGCGTGGTGGGCGATTGGCGCCGGGGTGGCGCTCTACGCGGCCGGCATGGTGCTCAACGACGCCTACGACCTCGACATCGACCGGATGGAACGCCCCGAGCGCCCGCTGCCGCGCGGGGTCATCGCTCGCTCCACCGCGTTCGCGGCGGGCGGCCTGCTGCTCGTGGTCGGTGCCGCCGCGGCATGCGGCGCCGCCTTCGCACGCGCGTCGCCCTGGCCGGCATTCGTCGGCGCCGGCCTCGTGCTCGCCATCTGGTCCTACGACTCCGGACTGAAGGCGACCGCGTGGGGCCCCGTGGCGATGGGCATCTGCCGCGCGCTCGCCTGGCTGCTCGGCCTCACCGCGGGCGGCGGCCCGCACGGCCCGCAGTGGCTCCTGCCGCTGGGCATGGGAACGTACGTCGCGGGCATCACGATCTTTGCCCGGGACGAGGCCCTGGCCGTGCGGGCTTCCGCGCCGGAAGGAGACGCACGTGGTCCCGACCACCTGACGCTGCGTCTCGGTGCGGCGGTGATGGCCGCCGGGCTCGTGCTCTCTTCCGTGCCTGTCTGGCGCCTCTTCGGCGGCGACATGCCTCTGCCGGGCACGGCCCTGCCCGTATCGAACTGGCTGCTGCTCTGGGGGATCATCTCCGCGTCGATCCTCGTCCGCTCCCTCCCGGCACTCGTCTCGCCCGCGCCCGCCCCCATCCAGGCGGCCGTCGGCAACGCGATCCTGTCGATCATCACGCTCGACGCGATCCACGTGCTGGCGGAGTGCGGTGAACGATGGGCCTTCGTCATCCTGTCCCTGCTCGTCGTGCCCGTCGTGGGCAGGCGGCTCGTGCCGCCGACGTGAGCCGACGACGTCCGATCGCGGTCGCTGCCGTCATCACACCGGCCCATCCGGGACCCCGCCCATGCGACTCGGCTTCAGCACGAACACGCTCGCGGACGTCGATCCCGCGACGGTGCTGCCGACGCTCGCGGGACTCGGCTACGAATCGCTGGCCATCACGCTCGACCGACACGTCCTCGATCCGTTCGCACCGAACATCGCCGCGGAACTGACGCGGTGGCGTCAGGCGCTCGCCGCCGCCGGCATGCGGTGCGTGATCGAGACGGGCGCCCGACACCTGCTCGACCCGCTGGTCAAGCACGAGCCCACGCTCGTCTCCGGCAGCGCCGCGGCGCGGGGTCGTCGCAGTGACCTGCTCGTGCGTGCGGTCGACGTGGCCGGCGATCTCGACGCGGACTGCGTCTCACTCTGGGCGGGCGTCGTCCGGGACGCCGCTCCAGCGGACGTCCTGTGGGAGCGGATCACGACGGCGTTCCACCCGGTGCTGGCGCACGCGGCCAGGCGTGGGGTGCGACTCGGCTTCGAGCCGGAACCGGGCATGTTCATCGACACCCTCGACCGCTGCGATGAGCTGCGCGACCGGCTGGGTCGTCCCGCCCATCTGGGCCTCACGGTCGATCTCGGCCATCTCGAGTGCATGGGGGAGCGTCCGGTGGGGGCCCGCCTCGGCGCACGGGTCCGCGACGTCGTCAACGTGCACGTGGACGACATGCTGGCCTGCCGTCACGAGCATCTCCCTCTCGGCGCGGGCGACGTCGACTTCGCGGCCGCGCTCGACGCCCTGACGGCCGGCGGTTACCGCGGCGGACTCCACGTCGAACTGCCTCGGCAGTCGCACCGGTGGCTCGACACCGCTCGGCACTCGGCCGCCTTCCTGCGTCCGCTGCTCGGGGACTGATCCCGAGGCCTCACACCCACTCCGGCGGCGGCTCGACCGCGTCGGCCGCCCGGCGACCGGCATCCGCCCTGCCGGAACCGGCGAGGCGGCTGGGGGCCTCGAGCGCCATGTCGGCATCGCAGGTGATCTGGCACGAGAGCCGCAGCCCCGGCGTACCGGCGACGCCCTTCGCCGCGAGCACGTCCCGCTCGGCCTTCGTCATGCGTCCCGGCTCGCCTGCCGAGAACACGACGCGGCACGTCGTGCAGCGGGCGACGCCGCCGCAGGAGTGCAGCTGGTCGATGCCGCACTCGTCCTCGAGGGCGTTGACCAGGCGCTTGCCGGCCGGCACCTGGAACGTCCCGACCCCGTTCACCGTGATGTTCGGCATCGCATGCTCCCTCAGGTGCCGGCCGCGGCGTTGGCGGGAGCCGGCTTGGGCTTGGGCGTCTTGTCGTCGAGGTTGGCGGTGAGATCCTCGGCGGCGAGCATCGACGGCACGCCTCCCTCCGGAACCTCCAGACCGCTCGTCCACATCAGCGCGTTGAGCATCAGGCGGCGAAAGTCCTCGTTCTCCCAGCTGGCATGGAAGTGCGCGCCGGTGCAGCCGAATCCGCGTCCACCGGCGGGGCGCTCGTAGGCCCACGCGAGCACCTCGCGCGAACCCTTGTTGCCCCGCACCGTCGGATTGTTGCTGTGCGGACCATCCGGACGCTCGCGCGTCGCGTCGGGCGGGACGGCGGTGAGGATGTCGGTCAGCCCGGTCTTCGGCTCGCGAAATCGCATGTGGTAGTACCACTCGTCGTTGATCTCGAAGGGCTTCACGCCGCGGCAGATCGGATGGCCCTCGGCCAGACGCGTCTGGGCGAGCATCCAGTGCGGATTCACCGACCAGTGCGTCTCGAAGTAGCCGCCGGTCCAGTCGAGGAATTCCGGACCGCCTTTCTCCTTGGGCACCTCCACCGCGTAGTGGAGGCAGGCGACGCCCACGCCCCGCTTCGCGAGCGCGTCGATCTGCGCGAGCCGGTTGCTCTGCACCACGGGGTGCCCGTTGCCGCCGTCGGCGAAGAAGAAGATCGCATCGGCGTTGTCGAACGCGGTGGGATCGGCGGGCCAGCCTCCGGTGTGCACCGCCGTCACCAGCTCGGGCATGGCGTGCGGCGCCGTGAAGCCGTCGAGGCATTTCTCGAGGAGCATCACCCCGGCGCGGTGCTCGTGCTGACCCGGGCCGTGGCTCGGCCGACCCGCGACCATCACGAGCTTCTTCCGGCCGTCGGCGAGCTTCAGCCGCTTCAGGCGGATGTCCTTGAATTCCACCTTCATCGGCGGTCCGGCATGCACCTGCAGCGCGAGCACGCCCTCGAGCGACCGCTTGTCCACCTGGTCGTCGGTCGTCTCCGACATGAGTTGCCCGTTGATGAAGTGCTGGAGCCGCGGCCCCTTGGCGACGATGCGATAGTCATTCCAGTCACCGAGACGGATGCCCTCCTGGAGCTTCGCTGCATCTCCGATCGGCTCGCCGGGCCGCTTCTCCCCATCCGCCCCGATCGTCACCCGCTGCCCCCGCAGGCAGAGGATGCCTCGTCCGCGCTCCTCGTAGAGGATTCCCGAGAACTTGGTGCCCGACTCGAAATCGGCCTGATACCCGCCGACCACGAAGTCGCCGAAATCGCGACTGCGGTACTGGATGCCGCTGTTGCCACCGGTGAGCCGATACTGCAGCGTGAGCTCGAAGTCATCGAGCAGACCCTGCCGCCACACGAGGAACGTGTTGCCCTTGGTGGGCTTCTCGGCGGTGGTCTCCCCGATGATGGTGCCATCCTCCACGCGCCAGAACTCGGGCTTGCCCTCCCAACCGTCGAGCGTCTTGCCGTCGAAGATCGGCACGAACGCGGCATCGCCCGGATCGGCGGCGACGACTCCTCCGCCCGACATGACGCAAGCACCCGCGACCAGCGCGCAGGCGAGACCAAGAAGCGAACCGCGTCCGACGCACGCGATGGCGGACCAGACTCGACGCGACACGTGGCATTCCTCCGGGAGGCGGGCACTCGGCGCGGGCGACAGTCGTCCGCCGCCAGAGCCACCCTCGGGCCGAAGTGTATCGCGCCACGAGGCGACACGAAGCCGTGCCCCGCGATCGGGATGGCGCCCGCTCAGAACGCTCCGGGCGTCCCCGTGGATCCGGCCCGGGGAAGGACGTTGTCCCGGAAGGCCATCGGATCCAGCCCCAGCCTGTCGAATACTCCCTGGAGCCCCACGACCCGAACCCCCGCCTCTTTGGCGCTTTTCATCGCCTCGTTCCGACGATCTTGATCAGGTTGCCGCCA
>CAIWZS010000532.1 GCA_903917235.1 uncultured Planctomycetaceae bacterium
CCGAAGCAGCTCACCTCGCGGGCGTCCTTGCGCTGGAGCGCGAGGCAGGGGCCGACGCAGTGCGTGGCGTAGTGCATCGGCGGCAGTCCAGGCCAGTAGTCGGGCCAGCCGTCCATGTCCTGCTGGTGGCTCGCCTGCACGAACTGGATCCGCCCGAGCTCGCCCCGGTCCGCCATCTGCTTGATGAAGAGGAACTCACGCGCGTAGACCACGGTCTCCGCCATCATGTACCTGAGGCCCGTCCGCTCCACGAGCTCGACGATCCTCCGGCACTCCTCCACGGTCGTCGCCATCGGCACGGTGCACATCACGTGCTTGCCCGCCTCGAGGGCTGCCAGCGACATCGTTGCGTGGTCGGGGATCGGGGAGTTGATGTGGACCGCGTCCACGTCCGGATCGGCGAGGACGTCGGCGTAGCGGGTGTACCGCCGCTCGACACCGTGGGCCGCGCCGATCTGGTCGAGCTTCTCCCTCGACCGCTGACAGATGGCGACGAGCTCGGCATGCGGATGCCGCTGGTGGATCGGAATGAACTCGGCCCCGAACCCGAGGCCGACGACGGCGATGCGGACGCGGCGGTCCTTCCGGGCGAATGTGCGTGTCATTGAATCGCGATGCCTCCTCGGGTCAGTTCGTGACCATCGAACACCGGAAGTTCCCTCACCGGATGCCGCAGCTGGATGCCGCAGCCGGCTTTCCGCAGGGCGTCAGGGGCGGAGCGTGAGCGTGACACGGCGCACGTCCATGACCGTCTTTCCCGGCACCTCGACCGCCCGCAGGATGAGCGGCCCACGTCCCCGCTCCAGCCGCAGCGTGCCCAGGTGCAGCCCGCGAAACTCCTTCATCCTCGACTCTCCGGCCGTTCGTGGCAACGTGTCCTGGTTGGTCAGGAGCGGGGGATCCCAGCCCGGCTCGACGCGACCGGAAAGCCGCCGGCCGTTGCAGGCCAGTTCGATCGTGGAGCCGGCGTCCTCGGGCGGGCACGTGTAGTCGATGACGACGTCGTAGTCGCCGGCGGTCTGCACGTCGACCTGCCAGGTCATGGTGCCGACGGTGTCCGTCCACCGGACAAAGTAGGAACAGTTTGGCGCCCGCGCGCTCCGCTCCACGCCCCCTGCCGGCGTCCCGTCCCGCGCCGGCAGCATCGTCACGGGAAACTCGGGATACCCGACACCGATGGGGCGCGGATCGATCGCGCCGTCGGCTCCCGTGCCGCGTGGCGGCAGGTGCACGTCGCGCTCCCATGCGGCGACGGCGTCGGCGAGTCGGGCCCGCACGTCTGCGCGCTCGGTGGCCAGATCGCGGGTCTGGCCCTCGTCGGCAACCATGTCGAAGAGCCGGCCTGTCGCATCGAGTCGATACCGCTGCGACCGCGCGCTCGTGCGTCCGCCCCACGTGGAGAAGAGCACCCGATCCGGCCAGTCCGGCGCGTCGCCGCGAAGCAGCGGCACGAGGTCACGGCCGTCGAGCGGCTGCCGGCCGACCGGCTCGACGCCGGCCAGCGCCGTGAGGGTGGGCAGGAGGTCGATGGTGCCCGTGATCTGGGTCACGGTGCGTCCGCGCGGAAGCCCGCGCGGCCATCTCAAGAAGCACACGGAGCGCACCCCGCCCTCGTCGGTCGTTCCCTTGCGGCCTGCCATGCCTCCGTTCCACCGATCGCCGTTGGGTCCGTTGTCGGAGAAGTAGACGACGATCGTGTCGTCGGCGAGTCGGAGTTCGTCGAGCGTCGCGAGCAGACGGCCGACGTTCTCGTCCTGGTTCTCGAGCATGGCGTGCACGCAGCGGGTCTGGTCGGCGTCCTCCTTCTCCGGCTGCGTCGCCGGCTGGACGATCTCGACCCCGCGAAAGCGCTCCCAGTTCGCTGCCGGCGCGGCCCACGGGGAGTGCGGCGTGGTGAAGGGCACGTAGCAGAAGAACGGCCGCGTCGCGTGCCGGCGGATGAACGCGATCGCCTCGTCGGTGCAGACGTCGACGATGTAGCCCCTGGCTCGCTCCATGCGGCCCTCGCGCTCGAGCGGAGGATCGACGTATTCGCCCCAGTGCCCCGACGAATGACCGTAGAAGGTGTCGAAGCCACGGCCCATCGGGTGGTAGGGCCACTGGCTGCCGTTGTGCCACTTGCCGAAGCACCCGGTGGCGTACCCCGCGGCGTGAAATGCGTCGGCGATCGTCGCCTCGTCGAGGTCGAGCCGTTCGTGGCCGGTCGAGACGCCGGTCACGCCCGTCCGCGGATACCAGCGGCCCGTCAGAAACTCAGCACGGGTCGGTGAGCAGACGGGGCAGACGAAGAAACGGTTGAGGCTCACGCCGGCACGGGCGAGCCCGTCGATGTGCGGCGTGCGCGCGACCAGGTTGCCGCTCACCCCGAAGTCCCCCCAGCCGGCGTCGTCGGCGAGAAGGACGAGGACGTTGGGGCGGCGTGGCTCCGCGCCGACCGCCGGTTGCACGACCACCACGCACGCGCCGACAAGCCACACCAGCCACGCTCGCATGAACACCCTGCCCCGACCGTCGGTCGCCGATCGCCGTGGCGGACCTCCCGCCGGATCGTCACAATGGTGATGCGGTGGCGGCGGCGGGGCAATCACCCGGTCGGGCGCCCGTCCGGACTGCCGGCCGGGCATCCGGCCGCCGACGCGGTCGGCCCGCGACACACGAACCCCTCCGCGGCGAGCCGCTGTCGGTGCCACGGACGAATCCCGGACGATGCTTTCCCGCCAGCGAGGCGTGATGTCCGCCGCTTCCATGCCCGGTCCGGCGATGGACACTCCGCCGATCATCCGCTGCACCGCGCGGCACCTCCCCGCGATCCGGGCGATCTTCAACGACGCGATCCTGCGCTCCACCGCGATCTATGAATACCGCGAGCGCTCGGAGTCCGACGTGCGGCGCTGGCTCGCCGCCAAGCGACGGGCGGGCATTCCCGTCCTCGGGATCGAGGCCGAGCGCGGCATGCTCGCCGGGTTCGCCACATGGACGGCGTTTCGCGCCCGGCCCGCCTCGAAGTACTCCGCGGAGCATTCCGTGTACGTGGCGGAGGCCCATCGCGGCCGTGGCATCGGCCGGAGGCTGCTCGACGCCGTCGTCGCGGAGGTCGCCTGTCACGACGTCCACGTCCTCGTCGCGGGCATCGATTCGACCAACGCGGCGAGC
>CAIWZS010000533.1 GCA_903917235.1 uncultured Planctomycetaceae bacterium
CCCAACGTGCAGGTGCATGGGCCCGGCTTCTCGAAGATCATCCTCGGCGACGATTGCGTCGACGACTGGGAGCGGTACGTCGACGTGATGGCGGAGAGCGTCGCGATCAACAGCGGCCGCGGCTGCATCAACGCCTCGGCGATCTACGCGAGCCGGCACACCAAGGAGATCGCCGCGGCACTCGCCGCGAGGCTCGGCCCGACCGAGGTCAAGCCGCCGGACGATCCGGATGCAAAGCTCGCAGCCTTCACCATTCCCGGCGCCGCCAAGGCGATCTGGGGACAGATCGAGGGGCTGCTCAAGGCGCCAGGCGTGACCGATGCGACGGCGTCGTATGGTCCGCGTTTCGTCGAGCACGAGCGCTGCGGCTGGCTGCGGCCCGTGGTCGCCCACTGCACGAGCCCGGAGCCGGAGATCGCGCGGGCGGAGTACATGTTCCCCTTCGTGAGCGTGGTCGAGTGCCCCCAGGACCGCGTGCTCGACGCGATCGGCCCGACCCTCGTCGGAACCGCGATCACGGAGGACGAGGCGTTCCGCGAGCGGCTGATCGCGTGCACCCACATCGATCGGCTCAACCTCGGCCCGGTGCCCACGACGAAGCTCGATTGGCTCCAGCCCCACGAGGGCAACATCATCGATTTCCTCTATCGCTCGCGGGCACTGCAGGTCGCCGGGGCCGGTGCCAAGGCCGACGGAGCGAAACCACACGCCGTGTCCGCGGCGACGTGACGCCGCAGGTCGGACGCGCCGTGGCCTCCCGCATCCCGACCGCAGCCGGATGGGCCACGATGCGGGACGGCATCCCGGCGATCCGCAGGGCTCGACCCCGCGGGGCCACTCCATGACGCCGCCGAACAGTGTCGCCACCTTCGAGTTTCGTGCCGCGACCAGGCTCGTGGTCGGCGCCGGCACGCTCGGCCGGCTCGGGACGCTGGCCCGAGAGCTCGGTGCGACCCGCGCCCTCGTCACGAGCGATCCCGGCATCGTCCGCTGCGGCCACGCAGCGGCGGGCATCGCCGTGCTCGAAGCCGAGGGCATCGCGACCGCGCTCTTCGACGCCTTCTGCGAGAATCCCTCCACCACCGCCGTCGAGGCGGGCGCGGAGCTGGCCCGGCAATTCCGCCCCGACCTCATCGTGGGCCTCGGCGGGGGCAGTTCGATGGACTGCGCGAAGGGCATCAACTTCCTCGTGTCGTGCGGCGGACGCATGCAGGACTATCGGGGCCGCGGCACCGCCACCGGCCCGATGCTGCCCTCCATCGCCGTGCCCACCACCGCCGGCACCGGCAGCGAGACCCAGTCGTTCGCGCTCATCACCGATGCCGACACCGGCATGAAATTGGCGTGCGGCGACCCGCGGGCCGCGTTTCGGGTCGCCGTCCTGGATGTCGAGCTGACGCTCACGCAGCCGCGGACGGTCGCCGCGCTGACCGGTGTGGACGCGATCGCCCACGCCGTCGAGAGCCACGTGAGCCGGGCGGCCACCCCGGCATCACGGGCGTTCTCGCGTGAGGCGTGGCGGCTGCTGGCCCACCACCTGCCGCGCGTCTTCGCCGACGGTCACGACCTCGAGGCTCGCGCCGCCGTGCAGCTCGGGGCGGCCTGGGCGGGCCTCGCCATCGAAAACGCGATGCTCGGCGCCGCCCACGCGCTCGCCAATCCGCTCACGGCCGCGCACGACGTGGTCCACGGACAGG
>CAIWZS010000534.1 GCA_903917235.1 uncultured Planctomycetaceae bacterium
CGGCGCCGACACGCTCCTCTTTGTCGACAACATCTTCCGCTTCTCGCAGGCCGGCAGTGAGGTCAGCGCGCTCCTCGGGCGCATGCCGAGTGCGGTGGGCTACCAGCCCACGCTCGCCACGGAGATGGGCGCCCTGCAGGAACGGATCACGTCGACGGCGAAGGGGGCGATCACCTCGGTGCAGGCCGTCTACGTGCCCGCCGACGACCCGACCGACCCGGCCCCCGCCACGGCATTCGGCAACCTCGACGCGTTCCTCTATCTGGAGCGATCGATCTCCGAGAAGGGGATCTATCCCGCGGTCGATCCGCTCGCGTCGTCCAGCCGCATTCTCGACCCGCAGTACGTGGGCGAGCGGCACTACAAGATCGCCCGCCGCGTGCAGCGCACCCTGCAGCGGTACCGCGAACTGCAGGACATCATCGCGATCCTCGGCGTCGACGAACTGTCGGAGGAGGACAAGATGGTCGTGCACCGGGCCCGCCGGATGGAGCGATTCCTGTCGCAGCCGTTCCTGGTGGCCGAGGTGTTCACCGGCAAGCCGGGTGAGATCACGACGCTCGACGACACGATCCGCTCGTTCGAGGAGATCGCCGACGGCAAGTGGGACCATCTCCCCGAGCAGGCGTTCATGTACGTGGGCCCGATCGAACAGGCCGAGGAACAGGCCAAGAAGATGGCGGCGAAGGCCTGACCCGCGCCGGCGAGGCGCAGCATCGGAGAACGACCACGATGGCCGAACAACCCGGAGATGGGGGCCGCGCGACCGGCACCGTCCGCTGTGTCATCGTCACGCCGGAGACCACCACGCTCGACACGCGTGCGCGAAGCGTGACGCTGCCGCTTCACGACGGCTTGCGCGGTGTCGCGCGGGGCCATGCCCCGTTCATCGGGCGGCTCGGTGTCGGCGAGGTGCGTGTCGTCGGGGAACGGGGTGGCGATGGTGACGCCGGGCGGAGGCTCTTCGTCGACGGCGGTTTCGTGGAGGTGAGCCACGACGAGGTCACCGTGATCACCCAGCGGTCCATCGCCGTCGAGCGGATCAACGCGGCCGAGGCCCGTGCCGAGCTCGAGCGGGTGCGGGCGACGCGGGCCGCCGGTGACGAGGCCATCTCGGCCAAGGCGACGGCCGAACGTGCGGCGCGGGCGCTTGTGCGTTCGTCCACCACTGGACGGTAGAGGCATCCGGCGCACGCGGGGCAGCGGCTCGGGGGCGGCTCGAGCAGATCGGAGAGAGGTGTGTCGCCGGCTCGGGGGAGGCAAAAGTCTCGTCGCGTGGGCCGCGGCGGCCCAACGCTCCTCGAGCGTTCGCCGACCCCCTCGCCTCCCATCTGGATTCTGGAGCGATCGCTCCAGCGGTGACAACTGCTCTGGGTCGGCGCCGCGCGGCATCTGCCGTAGGGATGCCTATCGGGCCGCGCGGGTGGCGACGGCGGTGAGGATCGCTTCCGGGATCATCGGCAGGGGCACGACGTGCTGCACGGCCTGGGTCGCCACGGCCGCACGCGGCATCCCGTAGACGACGCAGGTCGCCTCGTCCTGGGCGATCGTCGCGCCGCCGGCCGCCCGCACCGCCTGCATGCCGATGGCACCGTCACTGCCCATGCCGGTGAGCAGCACGGCCACCGCGGCATCCCCCGCCGCCTCCGCCGCGGCACGAAAGAGCACGTCGACGGCCGGCCGGCAGTGGTGGATCGGAGGCGTCTTCAGGAGCCGCGTCCGGAAGCCACCCGGCACCGGCTCGACCACGAGGTGGAAGTCTCCCGGAGCGATGACGCATTCGCCCGCCCGGAGCGGCTCGTCGTCCCCCGCCTCGCGCACTTCGAGCGCGCTGATGGTGTCGAGGCGTTCGGCCACCATGCGCGAGAAATGGGCCGAGATGTGCTGCACCACGGCGATCGGCGGCAGGTCGCGCGGCAGCCGCGGCAGGATCGTCCGCAGCGCCTCCACGCCACCGGTGGAACTGCCGACCACGATGAGCTGTCGCGGATCGAGCCGCTGTGGCGCGGGCAGCGGGGGCACCACTCCCGGTGCGGTCGTTGCGGTGGATCGTCGCACGCGTCCGGCGGCGGCCGCAGCCTTCACGTGGAACGAGAGGCGTTCACCGAGATTGCCGATCGACATCGTTCCATCCGGCTTCGCGAGCACGTCCACCGCGCCGGCCTCGAGGGCCTCGAGCGCCGCCCGCGACCCGTGCTGGGCGAGCGAGCTGATCACGACCACCGGAAGCGGGTGGTGCTGCATGAGGATCCGCAGGAAGGTCAGCCCATCCATCCGCGGCATCTCGATGTCGAGCGTCAGCACGTCTGGCGCCAGCTGGATGATCTTCTCCCGGGCGACGTACGGATCACATGCCGACCCGACCACCTCGATGGCCGGATCACGACCGAGCGCCTCCGTGATCGCCCGGCGCACGAGGGCCGAGTCGTCGACGACGAGCACGCGGATCCGTCTTGCCGCACCGCCGGTCATCGTGGCCACCCTCCGCCTCGGACCGGTCGTCGGTAGACACCGGGCCGGACGCTCTCGAAGGAATGCCGCAGCCCGAGAAGGCTCTCCGTGTGACCGATGAACAGGTGCCCCCCCGGCGCGAGCTGCTCGAAGAGCCGCTGCACGAGCTCCTGGCGGGACTCCACGTCGAAATAGATCATCGCATTGCGGCAGAAGATGACGTCGAGCCCGGGTGGCAGATGATACGCCGGCTGGAAGAGGTTGATCCGCTCGACGTCGACGTGCCCCCGCAGGTCGGGCTTCACGCGATAGCGCCCCTCGCGTTCGCCGAAACCACGGCGGAAATACCGCGACAGCCACGCCGCGTCGGGCAGTCGGACGCGCTCGGCGGTGTAGACGGCGAGTCGGCACCGATCGAGCATCCGCCGCGAGATGTCGGAGGCGTGCACCCGCCACCGCATGCCCGGGCTGGCCCGCGCCCGCTCCGCAAGGACGATCGCCAGCGAATAGGCCTCCTCGCCCGAAGCCGCGGCGGCACACCAGACGCGGCACGGCCGGTCCTCGGCCTGGCTCGCCCGAGCGACCGCGGGCAGGACGTCCGACGCGAGGAAGTCGAAGTGCGCGGGTTCACGGAAGAAATGCGTGTGGTTGGTCGTCACCAGGTCGATGACGACACCGATCTCCTCGTCCGCGGCCGTCGATCGGAGCATGTCACAGTAGTCGTCGAAACTGCGATATCCCAACGACTGGAGCCGCCGGACGAGCCGTCCCGCGACGAGGGCATGCTTGTCGGCGCCGAGCCTGATCCGGCTGTGCCGGTAGATCAGGTCCGCGAGAAATGCGTAGGCGGTGTCGGAGGGCAC
>CAIWZS010000535.1 GCA_903917235.1 uncultured Planctomycetaceae bacterium
CACTTCGGCGAGATCTCGCCCCGCCGTGTCTGGCACGCGGTGCGCGAGGCGGCGGGAGGGCGGCCGGCCGCGAAGATCGCGGGCAGCCCCGAGGTCTACCTGCGCGAGCTCGGCTGGCGGGAGTTCGCCAGTCACCTGCTCTACCACTTTCCCCACACGAGCGACCAGCCGTTGCGGGCGGACTACGCGCGGTTTCCGTGGGTGAGCGATCCCGTGGGCCTGCGGGCGTGGCAGCGGGGCCGAACCGGCTTTCCGATCGTCGATGCCGGCATGCGGCAGCTCTGGGCGACCGGCTGGATGCACAACCGCGTGCGGATGATCGTGGCGAGCTTCCTCGTGAAGGACCTGCGGGTCTCGTGGCTCGAGGGGGCGCGCTGGTTCTGGGACACGCTCGTGGATGCCGATCTCGCGGCGAACACGCTCGGCTGGCAGTGGGCGGCAGGCTGCGGAGCCGACGCGGCGCCGTACTTCCGCGTGTTCAATCCCACGAGCCAGGGCACGAAGTTCGATCCCGACGGCTCCTACGTGCGGCGCTGGGTGCCCCCGCTCGCGAGGCTCGGCGTGGGCGACATTCACGAGCCCGCCGCCGCGGACGGGGCCGACCTCGTGCGTGCCGGGATCGTGCTGGGCCGTGACTATCCGGAGCCGATCGTGGATCATGCCGAGGCGCGGAAGCGTGCCCTGGCCGCGCTCAAGACGGTGTCACGATCCCGCTGACGACCGGGACGGCGTCACTTCTTGGCGGCGATGATCTTTTCCCGGACGACCCGCTGCGCCTCCTGGTCGGCCACCCGCTGAGCGGCGGCCTCGGCCTGCTTCAGAAGCTTCGCGGCGGCGGCGTCGTCACCGGCCGCGGCGTTCGCCTTGGCCACGGCCAGGAGCGCGTAGGCCTTGTTCTCCGACCGATCGATCGTGTCGGCCACCTCGGCGGCCTCCTTGAGGAGTGATTTGGCGGCGTCGGAATCGCCCCCCTTCGCCCGGACGTTCGCCGCGGCCGCGAAGGCCTCCGCGCGGGCCCGCGGATCCTCGACGGCCCGGGCGCTCGTTTCGAGCGCCTCGACCATGGCCTTGGCGTCGTCGAGCAGGCCGGCATCCGAATACCCGAGCGCGACGGCCGCGAGCGCCTTGGCCTTGAAGCGGTCGTCGACGGTGTCGGCCGCGGCCGCCGCCTCCTTGAGCGTCGCGAGCGCCTTGGCGGAATCGCCCGCGCCTGCGGTTTGCGAGCCGTAGATGCCCCCGGCCTCGGCGAGCACCAGCGTCTTGCCGAGAGGGTCTTCCACGCCGCCGGCCAGCGTCACCACCTCGTCGAGCACACCGCGCGCCGTCGCCTTCTCGTCCATCTCGGCGAAGAGGGCGGCGACCTCGAGGATCCGGGGCGCGACGAGCATCGTGTCGCCGTCCTTCGGGATGAGTCCCCGGGCTTCGGAGAGCGTTTTCGCCGCGCCCTTGCGGTCGCCCGCCTTGAACTGGCTCCGCGCCACGCGCACGAGCTCGCGTGACTGCAATTCCGGCGTCTTCTGCGCGCGGGCTCGCTCGAGCCGTTGGGCGATCGTCAGCGTGGACTTCTTCTTGCCGCCGCAGCCGCCGCTCCAGGCGACGACGAGGGCCAGGGCGACGGCCGTCGCGATGCGACCGGCGCGGGCTCGGGTGGAAGCAGATGAGAACATCGCGGAATCCTCCGTCGTGGTTCGCCGGTCAGAACTTGAGTCGGGCGCGCATGAGCCGGGCGTGCGCCTCGGCCATGATGTCATCCTCGGCCGCCTCGTCCTCGGCCTCGTACGTCGCCGAAAAGCGCAGGAACGCGCCGCAGTCGTCCCACGGCACCGTGGAGATCGAGAGGTCGCGGATGAGATACTGGCTGGCATCCTCGGCGGTGGCGAAGGAGCGGTCACCCGCCGCGACCGGGGCCCTGGTGTAGAGGAAGTAGGTCCCGCCCGGCATCGTGGCCGCGAAGCCGACGGCGCGCAACACCCCGACGAGCTTCTCGAGCCGCCGTCGGTACTTCTCGCGCACCTGGCGCGGGATCGCGGGATCCGCGAGGGCGGCGGCCCCCGCCTTCTGGATCGCGATGAACTGCCCGGAGTCGCAGTTGTCCTTCACGTCGGCGAATGCCCGCACCAGCTTCTCGTGGCCGCACACCCACCCGAGCCTCCAGCCGATCATGTGGAAGCCCTTGCTCATCGAGTGCACCTCGACACCGACCTCCTTCGCCCCGTCCACGGAGAGGAAGGAGAGCGGAGAACCTTCGTACGAGAGCATGATGTGGGCGGCGTCCTGCACCACGACGACGCGGTGGCGATGGGCGAACTCGACGACGCGGTCGTAGAACCGCCGCGTGGCCACCGCACCGGTGGGGCTGTTGGGATAGCACAGCACGAGCAGCTTCGTCCGCTCGAGCACGTCGCCGGGAATCCCGTCCAGATCGGGCATGAACCCGTTCTCGGGGAGCAGCGGCAGGCGGTGAACGTCGCCGCCGAACCACTTCGTCGCCGTCCCGGCGACCGGGTAGCCCGGCACGGTCATCAGCGTCACGTCACCGGGGTCGATGAAGGCCGCCGGCAGCATCGCGTATGCCGTCTTCGACCCGATGCAGTGGTTGATCTCCCTGTCGGGATCGAGGGAGACCCCGAACTCGCGCTCCATGAAGGACGCCACGGCCTGCTTGAAGAGGGCGATGCCGTTGTCGGCGTAGCCGCGGTTCTCGGGCCGGTCGACCTCCCGCCGCATCACGGCCCGCACGTGCTCGGGGGCCATCTCGTCGTTCTCGCCGATGCCGAAGTCGAGCATGCGGCGTTCGGGATGATCCGCGACCGCCTGCCGCTTGGCGCGCTTGATCTTCTCGAACTTGTAGATCGCGGTGTCCTTGCCGTACCGCGCGCCGCCGATCCGCGTCGCGAAGAGGTCCTGGAACCAGGGGTCGGAGGCCTCGACGGGAGCGACGGTCGTGGACATGGGGGCCCGCGCGGGAGGTGGACTGGCAGATCGCCCGAAGGGGGGGTTCTGTGGCCTCTCCCTTCACGTGTCGAGCCGAGGGTACCGGTTTTCAACGGCAGATTTCAACCAAGTTTGCTCGGCGCCCCTTCCCGGGCTTCAGTTGAATCCCGGAGGAGACCGCCATGCCCGCCACCCCGCCCCGCCCCGCCGTCTTCGGTCCGTTCGACGGCGACTTCGATCCGTTCGAGGAGGACGAGGATCTCGGCGTGCTCGTGGAATTCGGGCGCGAACGAGGGGTTGGTATGCTGCCGCGTCCGCAGGACCGCGGGAGAGGCACACCACGATGGCAGACGTTCGACCCCTGAAGGCCCGTTCTTCCGACGCATCCCGACGCCGGCGACTCGAGCGCCGGGCCTTCATCGCCACGGCCGCTCTGGCCGTCGGCAGCACCGCCCTGCGACCGGTGCGGGCGGCCCGCCTCGGCCGGGAGACGCTCATCGGTGAAGGCGAGCACGTCTTCCGGGTACGTCACCACTTTCCGCAGCTCCCCGACCGGTTCTCCTGGCAGACCACGCACAACGTGGCGGTCGACTCCGCCGGCAACCTCTATGTGATCCACGAGGGACGACGAAACCTGAAGGACCATCCGGCGATCTTCGTCTTCGACCCCCAGGGGACCTTTGTGCGGGCCTTCGGCAGCCAGTTCCAGGGGGGTGGGCACGGTGTCGAGATTCGCAGGGAGGGAAACGAGGAGTTCCTCTACGTCTGCGGCTACCAGCAGGTGAAGGCGATCGCGAAGCTCACCCTCACCGGCGAAACGGTCTGGTTTCGGAAGGCTCCGATGGAGTCGGGGGCCTATGCCGCCGGCGAGAACCTCTCGACGGAGCCCACGTGGACGCGCGAGGGCTTCCTGCCGACCAACGTGGCCTTCCTCGGCGACGGGGTCGAGACGTCCGAGGGCGCGAGCGACATCCTCGTGGCCGACGGCTACGGCGCCTTCCGCATCCATCGCTACGATCGGGACGGCACCTGGAAGTCGTGCTTCGGTGGCCCGGGGGACGGCAAGGGAACGTTCCAGACACCCCACGGCCTCTGGGTCGATCGGCGCGCGGGACGGGAGCCGTCGATCGTGGTCGCCGACCGCGCCCACAACACGCTGCAGACCTTCGCCCTCGACGGGACCTACCGCGAGACCATCGAGGGCTTCGGCCTGCCGGCCAACCTGGAGACCTGGAAGCACCTGATGGTCGTGCCGGAACTCAAGGCGTGCGTCACGCTCCTCGATGCGGACAACAAGGTGGTCGCGCGGCTCGGCCGGGCGGTGGAGCGGCTCGCCGAGATCAAGGATCTGCGGCAGCAACCCGACAAGTGGGTCGACGGCCAGTTCGTCCATCCGCACGACGCCTGCTTCACGCCGGAGGGCGACATCGTCGTCGCCGAATGGGTCGCCACCGGCCGGGTCACGAAGCTCGAGCGGGTCGATCGGGCGACGTAGCACGCATCCAACTGTGGTGGAGCAACGGCTCGAGGGCGGCAAAAGTCTCCTCGCCGTGGCCGCAGCGGCCATACGCTCGTCGAGCGTTCGCCCACCCCCTCGCCTCGCTTCCCCATGCTTTGAAATCGTCGCTCCAGCAAAATGAGATGTGCTCTCGTACGCATGGCGGCGGCCGCATCATGAGCGGCGTCCCGGCACGATGCCGAACTCCTCGAGCAGCGCCCGTGGCGCGCCGATGTCCACGACGTGGACCGCGCCGGTGAACGACGCGGCTCCGGCCGCCTCGAACCCCCGCTTCCGCGCGACGAACGTGGCCGTCGCAGCGGCACGGATGCACTTCCCGGCCGGCATCCCGGAGTCCGCGTCGAGGCCCGAGGGCACGTCGATCGCCAGCACCCGCGGTGCTCGCGGTCCGGTCGCACGTGCGGTCACCGCCTCGATCGCCGCCGCGATCGTGCCACGGGGAGGCCCCACCGCACCGGTGCCGAGGAGCGCGTCGACGATCACGTCTCCATCGGCGATGGCCGCAGCGAACGCATGCGACTCCGCCGTCGAGAGGTCGGCGCACGGGATGCCCGACCGTCGCACGATCTCGAACATGGTCGCCGCGTCCCCGGCGAGCCGTGTCGGCGGGCCGGCCAGGATCACCTCTACGGCAAACCCGGCCCGGTCGAGGTGCCGGGCGATGACGAAGCCGTCGCCACCGTTGTTGCCGTGCCCGCAGAGGATCACCACGCGGGCCGAATCCGGCCAGAGGCGTGCGAGGAGTTCCGCGGCTCCGCGGCCGGCGTTCTCCATGAGCACCACGCCGGGCACGCCGTAGTGCCCGATCGCACGGCGGTCGAGGTCACGCACCTGGTCACGCGAGAGCATTCGGGCGCTGCCGACGGTCGACTCGAACGCATCCATGATCGGGACCCCTGGAGGAGAACCTGGCCTCGTTCCTCACTCTCGCCGCAGCCCTGCCGCTCCGCAACGTGGCCTGTCACGTGGCGCACGTCTCCAGGCGTGCGAATGCGGGTAGACCGCGTGTGAAAGGGAACGCGCTGCAGGCTCGCCCAAGCCACCGGTCGGGGGATCGTGCTCGCCGCCGGCGGATTTCGACGGTGTGGGCTCCATCGGCGTGGTGCGCCTTCCGGTGCAGTCGAAGATTCACCGGCGGCTGCGCGCGACCCCCGACCGGCTCCCCCCTCTGCGGTTTCCCTCCAGTTGCCTCTTCCCTGCGCTCACGTGGCGCACGCCTCCAGGCGTGCGAATGGGCTCTCGCCTCGCGTGGTGGTCGCCGTCAGACCGGGGTACCATGCTCACGCGCGTCGTCCCTCGACATCGATGCCGGGTATCAGGAAAACGGACTCGGATGCGTGCGGCATTCATCGAACGAACCGGCCCTCCGGACGTCATCCGCGTGGGTGATCGGCCCGACCCGCGACCAGGTCCCGACGACGTGCTCGTGCGGGTGCGTGCGGCGGCGGTGAACCCGATCGACACCTACGTCCGCGGCGGTGCCGTGGCGATGCCGCTGCCCCTGCCGTTCGTGGTGGGATGCGATCTGGCAGGCGATGTCGTGGCGGTGGGCGAGGCCGTCGCGGGGTTCGCCGTCGGCGATCGCGTCTGGGGATCGAACCAGGGCCTGCTCGGTCGGCAGGGCACGTGCGCCGAGTTCGCAGCCGTCGACGCCCGCTGGCTCTACCCGACCCCGGCGGACGTGTCCGATCGCGACGCGGCGGCCGCGGCCCTCGTGGGGATCACCGCGCACCTCGGTCTCGTCACCCACGCCGGCCTGCGGGCCGGCGAGACGATCTTCGTGAGTGGCGGTTCGGGGGGCGTCGGCACGATGGTCGTGCAGATCGCCAAGCGGCTCGGCGCGCGGGTCATCGCCACCGCCACGGGCCCCGACGCCGCGGCGCGCGTCGCCGCGCTGGGAGCGGACGCGGTGATCGACCGTCGCTCGCTCCCGCCATCCGGCGAAGCGATCGTCGAGGCCGTGCTCGCCGCAGCGCCCCGGGGCGTGGACGTGGTGTGGGAGGCACTCCGCGAGCCCGATCTCGACGCGGTGGTGTCGATGCTCGCGGAGCGGGGACGGATCGTGCTCATGGCGGGCCGCGAGGCGCGGCCCGCGTTTCCGGTCGGACCGTTCTACGTCAAGCAGGCGAGGCTCGTGGGCTTCGTGATGTTCAAGGCCTCGTGGCAGGAGCAGGCCGCGGCCGCCTCCGACCTCGCCCGTTGGATGACGTCGGGACTCCGCGCACCGATCGGCACGGTGCTGTCCCTCGAGGAGACGGCCGCGGCCCACCGCCTGCAGGAGGAGGGCACCATCGGTCGCAACGGGCGCCTCGCGGGCAAGATCGTCATCGAGCCTTGAAACGCACGCTGGCTTCCGGGCCGGCGTGCGACGTCGTCGTGCCTTCGTGCCGGAGCCGGCCGTGACGCTCGTCCTCGTCGAACTGGGCATCCTGGCCGTCGCACAGTGGTTCGGCGGCACGCCGTGGACGGTGATCGTCGCGCTGGCGCTGGTCGTCGAGTCGATCGGCGGGCTCACCCCCCGCGGGCTGTGGCGGATCGCGGCGGCGCTCGTCTGGGTCGTGGCGTTTCACGCGACCGGCGACCGGGAGTTGTTCTTTCCCTACTCCATGCAACTGGCCGCGCACGTGGGCCTGCGACTCGCCGAACGCGACCTGCGTGTGGGCATCGCCGGTGGGGTCATGATGGCGACGGTGTTCCTCGCCTCGAGGATCGTGCAGCGGGCGACACCCCGCGTGCTCGCCGTGGAGGGGGCCGTGGTGGTGGCGATCCTCGTGGGGCTGTTCACGATCCGCCAGTTCCTTTCCGCGCGCGGCCGCGGCTGGCCGGACGTCGCCCTCGTCCTCGGAGCGTCGCTCGCAGCCTACGCGGGACTCGCGCTGTGACGGGCCCGGCTGCGATCAACGGCGTCCCACGACCCCCGATGCGGCACGGCAAAGGTCGCTCGGCAGGCGATGCAACCCGTTCGTGGTGCCTCGGCGTCCGCAGGTGTACCATCGCAGAGGGCGTGCCGCGGCGCCGGGTTCGTGCCGTAGGCTTGGAATCGCATGCGCAAACCGCATCCGTCACCGGGTGCCGTCCGGGCGTCCTGCGGAGCAAAACTGTGATGATGCCGGATCTCACTCGGGCTGCGTGCGTCCGCCGTGGTCGATCCTTTCACACCGGTCGGCAGCAGGTCGGGAAACCGACGCTCGTGCTCGAAACGCTCGAACGACGACGGCTCATGGCCTTCGACGTCGGTCCGACCGCGGCCGCCGACACCCTGCCCGGTGGAGGTGGAGCCACGGAAGAGGGATCGGCGACGCTGGTGTCCGTCGTGACCACGCTCACCGCCACGGCCCCGATGGTCACGCGGGTCGCGTCGGGTGTGACTCCGACCGCGACGGTGACGGTGACACGGAGCGGCGACGTCAGTGGCCCGCTCGTCCTGCCGGTGAAGGTCGTCGGTGGCACGGCGCGGCCGGGGTCGGACTACCGGCGAATTCCCCTCGAGCGGATGAAGGTGCGGTTCGCGGC
>CAIWZS010000536.1 GCA_903917235.1 uncultured Planctomycetaceae bacterium
ATCGTCGGCGGCGCGGGCACGGACACGGCCAGCTACGCGACCGCCTCGTCGGCGGTGACGGTGAATCTGGCGACTGGGACGGCGACGGGCGGCGACGGCGCCGACACGCTCTCGGGAATCGAGCACGTGACGGGCTCGGCCTTCAACGACACGCTGACGGGCGATGCGGGCAACAACGTGCTCGACGGCGGGGGCGGCGATGACACGCTGGCTGGTGGTCTGGGCAACGACACGCTGACGGGCGGCGCGGGGACCGACACGGCGGACTACTCCGCCGCCGGGGCGGCGGTGGCGGTCAACCTCGCGACCGGCAGCGCGACCGGCGAAGGCGCGGACGCGATCTCGGGCGTCGAGAACGTGACGGGCTCGAACCTCGGCGACACGCTCACGGGTGACGGCAACGCGAACGTGCTCGATGGCGGGGACGGCAACGACACGCTGATCGGCGGGGCGGGCAACGACACGCTGATCGGCGGAGCCGGGACTGACACGGCGAGCTACGCGTCGGCGGCGGGGGCGATCTCGGTGAACCTGACGACGGGCACGGCGACGGGCGACGGCACCGACACGCTCTCGGGCATCGAGAACGTCACGGGGTCGAATCAGGCGGACGTCATCACGGGCGATTCGGGCAACAACGTGCTCGACGGCGGGGGTGGCAACGACACGCTCGATGGCGGCGCAGGCGACGACACGCTGATCGGCGGGGCGGGCACGGACACGGCCAGCTACGCGACCGCCTCCGGATCGGTCAACGTCGACCTTACCGTCGCTGCCGCACAGGACACGGGCGGTGCGGGTCTCGATACGCTCGGTTCCATCGAACGGGTGATCGGCTCGAGCTTCGACGACGTCTTCGCCTTCACACAGGCGACCGCGGGCGCGACGTACACGATCGACGGCGGCGGCGGCCAGGACGTGATCGATCTGCTCGGCTTCTCCAGCGGACAGGTCGACTTCTCGGGCGGGTCGGGCGTCCTCACGGTGTCGCTCGGCGGCGGTGCGAGCTTCACGATCCTCTACTCGAACGTGAGTCAACTGCTCCTGTCGGATGGCCTGACCAACGCGTCGAACTTCGCGCCGGAGGCTTCGGCGGGCACGGACTTCGCGCTCGCCGAGGGAGGCGTGGCGACCCTCGACGGCACGGCGAGTTCAGACCCCGAGGGCGTCGCGCTGACCTACTCCTGGACGCAACTCTCCGGACCGACGGTGGCGCTGTCGGACCCGGCCGCGGCATCGCCGACGTTTGTTGCGCCGAACCTGCTCGCGAACGCGAACCTCGTCTTCGAGGTGACGATATCCGACGGGCTGTATTCGCTTTCGGACACCGTCACCGTGACGGTGAACGCCGACAACGACGCCCCGGCCGTAGACGCGGGCGTGAACCAGACCGTGGACGAAGGCGACCTCGTGAATCTCGCCGCCACGGCTTCCGACCCCGAGGCCCAAGGCCTCACCTACACCTGGACGCAGGTCTCCGGACCGGCCGTCACCTTGAGCGGCGCAAGCACGGCCACGCCGAGCTTCACGGCCCCCGAAGGCCTGACGAACACCGCCATCGTGCTGCAGTGCACGGTCAGCGACGGCACGAACACCACGGTCGACACGGTGACGGTCAACGTCAACCGCGACAACGACGCGCCGAGCGTCGATGCCGGTTCGACGCAGACTGTCAACGAGGGCGATGTGGTCAATCTCGCCGCGACGGCTTCCGACCCCGAAGCCCAAGGCCTGACCTACGCGTGGACGCAAGTCTCCGGCCCCGCCGTGACGCTCAGCGGATCGTCGACGGCCACGCCGAGCTTCACCGCCCCCGAGGGCCTGACCAACACCGCCATCGTGCTCCAGTGCACGGTCAGCGACGGCACGAACACCACGGTCGACACGGTGACGGTCAACGTCAACCGCGACAACGACGCGCCGAGCGTCGATGCCGGTTCGACGCAGACCGTGGAC
>CAIWZS010000537.1 GCA_903917235.1 uncultured Planctomycetaceae bacterium
GACGAGGTCTGCCACGCCAGTGCCGCTCCATCGGTTCGAGGCGCCGACGCCACGCCGGTCGGGCGGCCGAGCCCATCCATGGCGGCCGGAACGCAGGGGAGATGGGGGCACTGTACCCATCTCCCGCCGCTCACCGCCACGGCAAAAATCCCGTCGGTCCGCGCGGCGGAGGGCCGCGTGCACGCCGTCGCCCGGCCGTGGGCGTCAGGTGTCGAGCATCGGTGGGAGGGCGGCGAAGCGGTCGACGAGGCGACCGGCCCACGTGGTGTCGTCGTCCGCGGGCCCGATGGCGGCCAGGACGCGGCTGCGGAGGAGCACGCCCTTCTCGAGCGTCTCGCCGAAGAGGCGACAGGCGATGCGCGCGTGCCCGTCTTCGATCCGCACCGCGATCGCGTCCCCGTGGTCATCGTGCAACGCGACGAGCACGCTCGGCGCCGCGGCTCCGGTCGCGGTCGCGCGGCGGACGAGGATCGCCCGCGCGGTCGCGGGCCCGTCGGAAGAGGATGCGTGCCACGGCAGGTCGGCACCGGGCGGGGCGCGGCCGCCGGCGGGATGCAGGATCGTCGTCGCGAGCACGTCGCCGGTGACGGCCAGCGCCGCGTCGCTCTGCAGGAGCGCCGTCTGCGCCGACACGATCACCTCCCACGCGGCGACGTCGTCGGCGGCACCGATCGCGTCGCCGATCGCGCGCCACATCGCCGTCGCCCGCACCCGCCGGGCATCGACGGTTTCGTAGACGGCCGTCAGGTCACCTCCGCGCGCCCACGCGTCGGCGAGCCGGACCTCACCTCCGAGGTCGAGCCCGAGGAGACGGTCACCCGCGGCGCGGGTCGCTCCGACTTCGAGCCCGCCTTCGGGCCGGCAGAGGTCGATGCGCACCGCGCCGCATCGGGATCGCGGGATGACGAGCACCGCGCGGGAGTCGGTGACGGTCCAGTCGGCGCGGGCGAGATCGGGCGGCATCGGAGGCTCGGGCGAGACGTGCGGACGCGGACGCATCGCTCGCATGATACCGCCCACACGGGGCGAGCCGCTGCGGCGGGAGTGCGCGCGAGCGGACGAACGCGGGTAGACTCTCGCCCGCTCCGATGCCACCGGCCCCACGATCCGATCCTCCGATGCCGATCATCGCCACACCGGAGCACGCCGCCGCCTGCGAGAAGGCCGCCCGCGCCGGCGGTCGCGTGCTCCGCGATTGGATCGGCCGCTTCAGCGTGTCCCAGAAGGGACCGCGCGATCTCGTCACGGAGGCCGACCACGCGGCCCAACGGGAGATCCGCGGACTGCTGCGCGAGGCGTTCCCCGACTACGGCTTCGTCGGCGAGGAGGACGACGGCGGCGGTCCGCGGCCCGCGTCGGGACACGCGGGCCACTCCGGCTCTGGCGTGCGCTGGATCGTCGATCCGCTCGACGGCACGAGTAACTACGTGCACGGCTTTCCCGCGTACTGCGTGTCGGTGGCGCTCGCGGATGCGGACGACCTGCTCGTGGGCACGATCTACGATCCGATCCGCGACGAGTGCTTTTCCGCGCGGCGCGGCGCGGGCGCCTCGCTCGACGGGCGGCCGGTGCGTGCCGCCACCGCGACGGACCCGGGCGATGCGATCGCCGCGGTCAGTTTTCCGCCACGCGTCGCGGCGGATGCACCCGCGGTCGCCGACTTCCTCGCGGTGCTGCCGCACCTCCATTCGGTGCGCCGCACCGGCTCCACGGCGCTCAACCTCGCGTGGCTCGCCTGCGGAAGGCTGCACGCGTTCTGGGTGCGCAGGATCGCCTGCTGGGACGTCGCCGCGGGAATGCTCCTCGTGCGGGAGGCCGGCGGGGTCGTCGGGCCGTTCGTGGCCGGCACACCCTGCGGCGACACGCCGCCGCTCGACGATCCGGCGCTGATCGCCGCCTGCACGCCGGAGCTGCTCACGTCGATCCGCGGCATGCTCCGGTGACGTCGCGCGGAGAGGGCGCCGGGCACCGACCGGCGGAATACGCCGTTTTCGACGCCACGCCGCGGGTGTGTCGATCGTGCCGGTTGTGGGGATCATGCCGGCCGCGGACACTACGGAAGGTGTGCGCGTCGCGCACGATCGTGCGGTAGTCTTCGATACGGGTCGTCGGCGCCGTCACGGGGAGCGGGACACGGCGCGTGCGCTGCCGGATGGCATCGCCCCCGGCACCGAGCCCGTCCATCAGCGGCGATCGAGCACGCATGGTCCTCCGCCCCCGCAATCCGGCCGCCCGACCTCGGGATCGAGGTGCGCGCCGCGCGAGCCGACGCCCGGAAGCGTCCTGGCATGCCGTCCGCCTCAACGCGGCCACACTCGCGGTGGCGTCATGGGTGCTCGCGGGCGTGGCGGCGGGTCAGGATCCTCCCGCCACCGCCCCGTCCCCGGCGGTGGCCCCGGCCCGGGCGGCGGCCGGCGATGCCCCGCGGGTGACCGAGGTCGGTCCGCAGATCTTCTATTTGCAGGATGACGCCGGCCGTCTCGTGCCGGTGCCGGGGTTTCGCTACAGCGACTTCGTCGAACTGTTCCGGATGCAGGAGGGGCTGCCGGGCGCGGTGCGGCCCCCGGCCGCCGTCCTCGAGGGCGTCAAGGTCCGCATCGACCTCGGGGCGGTCGATGCGGCCGCGTGCCCGGTGACGGTCGAGTGCACCGTCCGGCAGACGCGGGCCGGCTGGGTGCACGTCCCGCTGGATCTCGCGGGCCTGCTGCTCACGGCGCCGGCGCGGCACGACGGCCCGGGCCGGATGCTGGTCGACACGCTACCGGATCGCGCCGGCTACCGCGCCTGGTTCGACGCACCGCTCGACGCGGAGGGGGATGTGTCGCACACGCTGGTGCTCGAAGGCCGCGTGGCCGCGGAGATCGACGACCGCTCCACGGCGGTGGCCCTCGAGCTCCCGCCATCCAACACCACGGTCGTCGAGGTGCGTTCTCCCAGCGACGATCCCGAGGTCACCGTGCAGCCGCCGCCGCCGCGACGGGTCGTCGTGCGGTCGGAGGCGCAGGGGAGTGTCGCATCGATCACGGGCGTCGCAGGACCGGTCCGCATCCGGCTCGCCGAGCGTGGCAGCGGCGTCGCGTCGTGGAACGCGGTGCCGCAGGCGGCCGTCGAGAGCGTGGTGCGTGTCGACGGTCGCAACGCGTTCATCGAGGCCACCGTGTCGCTGGAAAACCTCGGTCCCGACACGAGCCAGGTGCGCGTCACCCTCCCGCCGCGCACGACCCTCCGCGCGGTGCGTGGCGCCGCCACGCTGCTCGCGCGCGGTGGCACCGAGGCGAATCCCCACGTGGACGTGGGGATCGACCGAAATCCGGACGGCAGGGCCTCGATCGAACTGGAGTGCGAACGGCCGATCGACCCGTCGAACGGATCGGCCTTCGAGGCGATCGGCTTCACCGTCGCGCAGGTGGCGGCGTGGCGGCAGTGGGGCCGCGTGAGCCTGGTCGTGGAGGGGGACTGGCGGGCCGAATGGGGCGATGTTCCGACGCTGCGGCGCGTCGATCCGCCGCCGGCCGCACGGCGGCCGGGGTTCATCGCGGCCTTCGCCTACGACTCCCAGCCCGCATCGCTGCCGGTGCGGGTGCAGCCGCGTCGCAGCCGCGTCGTGATCGAGCCCGAGTATCGCTACGAGGTGGGCGCGACCCGCATCGGCCTGCTCGCGCGGCTGCGGGTGGCCGCACGCGGCGCGCCGGTGACAGGCGTCACGCTCGCGATCGATCCGGCCTGGGGTGTCGACGACGTCGGTCCTCCCGGCCTGGTCGACACGACCGCCGTGATGGTCGAGGGCGGCAGGGTCACGATTCCGTTTCTCCAGGCGCTCGCGGGCGACGCGGTGCTCGACGTCCGGGCCAGCCGCACCATCGACCGCGCCGAGAGCAGGCTCGCCTGGACGCTGCCGCAGCCGAAGGCGGATCTCGTGGGCCCCGCCACCGTCCTCATCTCCGCCGACAGTGACATCGAGATCCTGCCCGACCCGCTCACCGGCAGCGGACTGATGCGTCAGGCAGCGGGCGGGCAGGCGCGTGGCGATGCCGATCGCACGGCGTTCGTGTATCGGCTCGACGCCGGCGAGGGGAGCTTCTCGGGAACCCGCCGCTTCCTCTCGCGGCGTGTCGACGCGGTCGTCGCGGCGCAGGTCGAGGTCGAGTCTCCGGAGATGACCGTGGCCGAGACCATCCGTCTCGAGGTCGTGCACGTGCCGCTGGAGTACGTCGAACTCTCGGTGCCCGAGGCGATCGCGGCGGCCGGCACGCTGGAGCTGCGGCAGGAGGATCTGCGGCTCGACCCGATCGAATTGAGCGAGCCCGGCGCGGGCGAAGGGCCGCGCGGGGCGTTCCGCACGGTGCGGGCGATCCTCGCCATGCCGCTGCTCGGCACGGGTGAGCTGACGGTCCGCTACCGGCTTCCGACGCCTCCGGTCGGCCCGCAGACCACGGTGGCGGCGGACCTGCCGCTCGTGCTCCCGCTCGGCGCGAGGATCGATCGGCAGACCGTCACGATCGATCCGTCCGAAACCCTCGCCATCGACGTCCGGGGCGACGCCTGGCGCCGTGACAGCGGCCGCGACGACGCACTCCGCAGCTGGGTGGCCGTCCGGAAAGAGGAGATGGTGCCCCTCGCGCTCGTCTCGAGGCCGCGGGTGAGCACCGGCGGCACCGTCGTCGAGGCGGCGTGGTTGCAGACGCGGCTGCTGGCGGATCGGCGCGAGGACATGCATGCCTGCGTGCTCGTGGGCGCGGGCGAGCGCGTCGTGCTCGACCTGCCCTGTCGCGATGCGGACGGCGTGGAGTGCGACGTCACGCTCGATGGAGTCCCGCTGTCGGCGACAAGTCGGGGCGAGGATTCGCTCGTCTTCGATCTGCCCCGGCTGCCTGCGGGACGCCGTCGCCTGCTCGAGATGCGCACCTCCGTGCCGCGCGAGGCGGGGTGGGGACGGCTCGCGACGCTCCTGGGCATGCCGGATCGCATCGAGCTCCGGCCCCCGACCTTCGCGGGCAGCGTCACGCAGCGGCGCTTCTACTGGGAGGTCGTCGTGCGACCCGACGAGCACGTCCTCGCCGCGCCGCGACGATGGACCGCACAGCAGCAGTGGCGCTGGGGCGCGGCCGGATTCGAGCAGGTGCCGGTCGTCTCGGCCGGCAGTCTCGGCGCATGGATCGCCCGCGCCGCGACGGCCGGTCCGATGGGTCGCGACGAGCCACTCGTGGGGGGCGAGCCCCCGGTCGCCGCGAACCGCTCGGTCTTTTCCGGAGTCGGGCCGCCGGGCGCAGCGACCCTGCTGGTCGTGCCCACGTGGTGCGCGGTGCTCGTGGCCTCGGGCCTCGCACTGGCAGCCGGGCTCGCGCTCGCCTACGTGCCGGGGCTGCGGCGTCCGCTGGTGGTGGTTCCCGTGCTCGGCACGCTCGCGCTCGCGGCGGCCGCCGCGAGCGACGCCGCGCCGCTCGCCATCGGAGCCGCCGCACCCGGCGCAGCGCTCGCGGTGGTGGCGTGGGCCCTGCGCGGCTGGCTCGATCGCGACCGGAAGCCGGCGGAAGCCCCGGTGATCCTGCCCACGTCGAGCTCGCTTGTCCGTGCGCCGACGCCGCCGCCCTCGCTGATCGTCGCACCGACGTCCCGCGAGGAGTCGGATGGCCTCACTGCCGCAGGGAGGTCGGCATCATGAGGCGCCTCCGCCTCGCCCGGGCCGTGCACGTCGCCGTCGTCGCGACGGTCTTGCCGCTCGTCGCGCTTGCCGCTCCGCCGCCGCAGCCTTCGCTCCTCGAGTTTCACCGGGTGCACGTGCCGGGAGAGCGGATCGGAGAGGTGTCCCTCGGGCCCGTCCGCTACGTGCCGATGCCGCTGGCGGAGTTCGACGCGGCGGTCGCGAGGGTGGAGGCGGCACGGGGCCGGGAACCAGCGTCGCAGCCTTCGCCTCTGGTCGACACGGCCCGGTACGACATGCAGATCGACGAACGCGGCGGGCTCGTCGGCACGCTCGTGGTCACCGTCGCCGCCGGGACTACGGCGGTGTCGTCCGCGCTGCCGCTCGGCGCGTTTCCGGCGCATGCGAGCATCGCACGCGTGATCGGACCGGGTGGCGTCGACGGGCTCGTGTTCGCGTCCACCGATGGCCGCTTCGCCCTGCGCGTGCCGGAACCGGGCGCCTCCACCGCCTCGTTTTCCTGCCGGCCGGTGGTCGAGGGGGCAGCGCGGTTTCGCGTGCCGCTCGTGCCCGCGCTCGCGAGCGACATCCGCCTGCGCCTGCCGGCGGACCTGCGGCCGCTCGTGTCCGAGGAGGCCGCCCGCCATGCCGTCCTGCGCGGCCCCGACGACGCCGACGCCGACTGGCGGATCGAGCTGGGGCCGGTCACGGATGCCGTGCTGACGATCCGTCCGGTCGACCGGGGACTCACCGGCGTCGGCCTGTGGAGCGAGCACGTCATCCGCGGCAGCGAGACGGTCGTGGAGGCGGTCATCGAACCCGCGGCGTCGTGGTCCGGGGCCGCGATCGAGCTCGACCACGATCCTGACCTCGTCGTCACGGCCGTCGAGGTCGTCGGCTCCGGCGAACCGCTGGAGTTTCGCTCCACCGGTCGGGGAACGGTCTCGATCGCCGTTCCCGCGAGGCTCGAGGGGCGCGAGACCCCGCTCCTGCTCTCCGGCATCGCGCCTGCGAGCGGGCGCGCGCGACGCCTGCCGCTCGTGCGTCCATCCGCCCAGCGCTGGGTGCGCGGCGGCATGCTCGTGGTCGTCGATCCGGTCCTCGCCGTGACCGGCTTCGACGTGGAGGAGAGCCGGGTGGTCTCGCCCCAGGCCGCCCAGGGCTGGCCGCTGCCCTCGCGGATCACGTCGCGTGCCACGGAATCACGACGGTCCGCGATGTTCCATGTCGAGGAGCAGGGACCCGCGGCCATCGTCACCCTCGACGTCGCGCCGCGCACGCCCGCGCTGGAGGTGGCTCGCGTCACGACCGTGGAAATCTCCTCCGGTGCCGTGCTCGGTCGAGCCGCCTGTGACCTGCGCGTGCTGGATGGGGAGGTCTTCGACGTCAGCGCGCGCATCGCTCCGGGATGGATCATCGATGCCGTGGATCTCGTCGAATGGCCGGTGGCGGGAGCGGTCGAGGGGGGCGTCGCGCGGCCGCCCGCCGCCGGTGATGCCGTGGACTGGCGGGTCGTCCGCTCGGAGACCGAAAGCGCGCTGCGTGTCGGGCTGGCGGTCGGGGCGACGGCGAATCGCGGGCTCGGCCTGCGCGTCAGCGGCCATCGCGCCGGCATTCCGCCGGGCGCGCCCTTCACCACGGCGGACATCGACATGGTGCGGTTCGATGGGGAGCTGGCGGATACGGCCGTGCTCGACTTTCGCACGGTTCCCGACGCGGTCGTGGAGATCGCCGGAGAACCGGTCGGCTGGTTTCCCGTGGATGCCCGCCTGGCGCGGCTCGTGGAGGATGGGACGCTCCGCGGGCGCATCGTCGCCGGCGACCAGGCGCCGAATCGCCCGGCCCGCGTCGTGCGTCGGCGTCCCCCGCTCGACGCGCGGGTCGAGGCGCGGATCGACGTGCGTGACGAGACGCTGCTCGAAACCTTCTCGCTCACCTGCCGCGCCGAGGCGGGGGGCATCGACGCGCTGGTCGTCCACTTCTCCGAGCCGATGGACGAGGGCCTCGAGTGGGCCGTCACGTCGCCTCCCGGCATCGTGGCGACCGCGAGGCGGCTCGATCCCGCCGACGCGCGGCGCCCCGGCGGCTCGCTGGAGGGCGTCGCGGAATCGTGGCTCGTCGAGTGCGCGCCGCCGATCGCGGGCCAGGCACGGATTCGCGCGTCGCGCGGCGTCCCGTTCGTCGGGGCGGTGCCCGTGCCACTCTCGTGGGTCGAGTCGGCGCGGCGTCCGGGCGGCAGCGTCATCGTCTCGGCGAGCGGGCCGGCGCGTCCGCGGGTCGTGAATCGCCGGCTCCGCGAGCTCCCGGCCGATCCGACCGGCGGACCGCCCGCGGCGCGGGCGGTCGAATTCGCCTACGGGCCCCCCACGGCGTCGCCGGACGGGCTGGCCGCGGCCGACGTGGCACCGGCCGAGGAGATCGACGGCCGTGCCTGGGCCTGGGTCGAGCGCGTGCGCTGCTGGTGCCACGAGTCGGGTGCGACGGAGTGCGAGTCGACGTTCGAGATCGAGAATCACGGCCGCGGGGAGATCGTGCTCGCCGTGCCGTCCGGGCGGGTCGTGGAGGGCATCGCGATCGACGGCACGATCGTGCCGACCGATGCGGTGGGTGTCGCCGGCGGGACCCTGCGGATCGCACTGCCGGTCTCCCGACGACGCGTCGAGCTGTTCGTGCGCACGCTCGACCGAGCCGATCCGACGCTCGACATCTGGCGCGTCCAGCCGGTCGGGTGCACCATCGACGTGCCCGTGCTCGACAGGCGTGTCGCGCTTCTCGTGCCTCCGGGCCTCGAGGTGGGGCCGTCGGTCGCGGGATACCGGCTCAGCGATGCCGGGTCACCCGCATGGATGGAGCGACTGCTCGCGGCACGGCCCAGGTCGTCGTCGCAGGGTGTCGACGTGATCGAGGCGTTTCCCCAGGCGAACGCCGGGTTCCGCGAGGCGCGGTTCGTGGTCGATGCCGGGCAGATCGGTGCGGCGGGCATCGTCATCATGAGCCGGCGACTGGTGCTGTCGACGGTCGTCGTCGCGGCCGTGCTCGCCGCCATGATGACGCTCGCGACGGCCGTCCGACACCCCCGCCTGGCCGCCGCGACCTGCCTCGCACTCGCCGTGCTGACGCTGTGGATACCGCCGCCGTTCGTGCCGGCGGCGCGGGCGGCCCTCTGGTCGGCGCTCGGTGGGGTGTATCTCGCGCGACTGGGCGGCACGCGCGCGGCCGCGTGCTGGGCGCTCGTTGCGACGTGGTCGTTGTGCGGTGCGGGTGCTGCGGCGCAGGAGCCGGTCGAGCCCGCGTCCGTGCCCGCTGCGGCGACACCCGGACCCGCCGCGGTGCCCGCGACCACGCAGGTGTTCATCACGCGGAGCGGTCGTGACGAAATGGCCCTCGTGCCGGAGCCGCTCTTTCGGCTGCTCGCCGATTCGGCGTCCTCCGGAGGGGCAGCGCGCGTGGCCGGGTGCCGCGTGCTCGTGTCCGAGGCCGACGAGTCGTCTCCCTGGAAGATCGTGGTCGACCTCGACAGCGACATCGGCGCGACGCTCGTGCTCGACCAGACGGCCGACGGCGGCGCGTGGCTGCCGCCCCGGGAGGCCGACCTTCCGCCCGGAATCCTCGCGCGCGTCGATGGTCGACGGATGCGGCTGACGTCGGCGGTCGCGGGCCGGCACCGCGTGGCGCTCGAGGTGGTGCCCGCGGTGCGCCGCGAGGGGGGCGTCTCGACGGCCGTGGCCGGCATCCCCGTCGCACCGACGGCCACCGTGCAGCTGGTGGACGCGCTCGAGGCGCCGGTGCGCACGGCGCCCGGCTCGATCCTCTGCGAACGTGCGGCGGCGGATGGCCCCTTCCTCTCGACCCCCGAGGCGGCGGCCGGTCTCGGCGAGGCGTCGTTCGACGTCGCCGGAGCGACCCGGGTGCGGATGGTCCGGCCGCTCGATCGACGCGACCGTCTGGCGACCCGCGTGGAGGTGCAGGACGCCGTCAACGATCTCACGTGGGAGGGGGACGGGTGCCGGCTCGATGCGACGTTCGATGTCGACGGAGGCGGCGCGATCATGCGCTCGCTGCTCGTGCGGGCTGACGAGCGCCTCGTCGATCTCTCCGGTGAGAGCGGCACGGTGCCCGTCTCGCTCGAGCCGCTCGAGGCGGGCCGGTGGCTCGTCCGCTTTCCCGAGCCGCTGCGCGGGCGGGTCGTCCTCCGGGTCCGGGCCCGTATGCCGCTGGCCGATCCGGTGGGGATCTTCGACGTCCCGGTCGTCATGCTCGAGGCGACGGGCGCGGACCGTCCGACGGTACGGCTGTCGTCGGCACAGGAGTTCGACGCGGTGCTCGACGTCCCGGCGACGGCGACGGGTCCCGCCTCCGACACGGGCACGCGTCTCCCTCAGCGGGTCACGGTCCGTCGACGCCCGCAGCTGCCGCGCGGCGTGCAGACGCTGTCGGTGGACTTCGCCGCCGACCGGGTCGGCCTCGCCCTGCGGGCGCAGGTGGAGGCCACCGCGACGGCCCTCGTGCGGCTCTCGCTGCGCGTGCCACCGACCTGCGTGATCGATCGGCTGCGGCTCACGGACGAGGACGCCTCGTCCGCCGTCGATCTCGTCTGGTCGCGATCGGCGGATGATCGCGTGACCGCCATCGTGCAGCGGCCGCGGGCCGGACGCTTTCGTCTCGAGGTGGATGGCCGCGTCCCGTCGGCGCCCGATCCAGAGGGTCCATTGCCGCTGCTCCGCGCGGATGTCGCGGGCGGCGCACCGCTGCTCGTGGCGTGGCGGGCCGAGCCTCCGGGGAGGCTGCTCGTGCCGGCTTCCTCCGACGCCTCCGCCGAACGCGCGGGCACCCTGGAGATCGCCGACACCGACCCGGTCGTCGCCTACCGCTACCTTCCGGATCCGGAGGGCGCGCGTCGTGCATCGACACGTGGATCGGGCGAGCGAGGTCCGGACGAGCGCAGGCCGGACGAAGTGGCGAACGAGCCGCGCGCGGAGGACCGGGGCGCCGACGGGGCGGCGGCCGTGGCATCGCAGGATGCGGACCGCGGCGCACGCGTCGAGGGCATCGAGGTCTTCATGGCGCTCGACGGGCATGGCCGGGCTCGCGGACTGGCGCGGTTCGACGTCGAGACGACGGAGCCCGTCGTGCGGTTCGTCCTTCCCGCGCAGGCACGTCCCTACGACGTGCTCGTGGACGGTGTCGAGGCGACCGCCGTGCCGCGCGACTCGGACGTGTGGGAGGTGGCCCTTCACGACGTCGGCTGGCCCAGGTCGGTGCTCGTGCTGTTCGCGCGGGATTTCGGGGCGCGCGTGGCCACGGGGCAGCCGCTCGAGATCGCGCCGCCCGCGGTGCTGGGCATGCAGGCCCGGGAGGTCATCTGGACGTTCCGCGCACCGCACGGCTCGACGCTGCGATTCTTCGGCCCGTCCCTGCAGGCCGGCGCGAGTGCCGTGGAGCGTGTGCGGGCGGCGCGGCGGGAGACGCTGGCGGACCGTTTCGACGAGGCGCTCGGCCGCCTCGGGCCGGAGCGTCACGAGCGGCTCGACGCCCTGGCGAAGGTGCGACGCGAGGGACGCGCGCTGCCCCTGGAGAACGCGTGGCAGGACGCCGTGGGATGGCGCGCCGCCACGGAGGAGACCGATCAGGTCGTCGAGGTGGGCGATGCGCCGCTCACGGTGCGGGTGGTCCGGTCGACCGAAGCCTCCACACCCGAGCGGGTGATCGCCACGGCCGCCTTGCTGGCCGCCTTCACCCTCGGCTCGCTCGCGCTCGCGCTCGTTCCCGCGACGCGTTCGGCTCGATCGCGCGCTCGCCGCTCGATGGTGGTGTGGCCTCTCGTCGGGCTCGCGGGCGTCGCGTGGATGGCGCTGCTCGCGCCGGTGTGGCCCGGCGCCGTCCTGGTCGTCGCGGCGGTCGCGGCGTGGTCGGGCGGGGGCAGGACGCCACGTCGTCCGCTGTCGGGTGTGGGGGCGGGAGACAGCACCGCACTCCTGAACACAGCCCGCTGACCGCCGCCGGCCCACGGGGCGGCACGAGTCTCCTCGCTGTGGCCGCCCCCCTTCGCCTCGTCGCGTCTGTTCGCCTCGACGACGCGCGGCGAGGAGCGGCGCGACGGCGTTCCGTTTTCACCCGCCCGATCGCGGCGAAAACGGTCTGGTTCCCCCGCGGGAGCCCCGCTAGTGTCCGTCGCCTCACGGCCAGCGGCGCCCGACGCATGGATCGCGTCGGGCCGGTCGTGGGGCGAGACGCATGGAGGCGATACGGGCATGACGCGCGCACCCGAACCGCGGACCCGCCGTGACACCGGGCGGTCACGCGTGGTTCCGTCCCGTGGCACCGCGTCGCGGGCCCGATGTGCCGGCGTGCCCACCGCGATCCCGCGGCTCGCGGGCCTGACCGCGCTCGTGCTCCTCGTGGCGGCGGGCACCACGGCCACGGCGGCCGGCTACCGCACCGCGAACTTCATCGTCGACGCGCCGACCGACTCGCTGGCACGCCGCATCGGCGACGCAGCCGAACAGTACCGCCACACGCTCGCGATCGAGTGGCTCGGCAGCCCGCTGCCCCGGTGGAGCAGGCCATGCCCCATCACGGCGCAGGTCGCGCCGCACCTCGGCGCGGGCGGGGCGACGAGCTTCGTGTTCGATCGCGGTGAGGTCTTCAACTGGACGATGACCATCCAGGGCAGCGAGGAGCGGATCCTCGACTCGGTCCTGCCCCACGAGGTGACGCACACGGTCTTCGCGAGCCACTTCCGGCGACCGCTGCCCCGCTGGGCCGACGAAGGGGCCTGCACGACCGTCGAGCATCCCGTCGAACGCGCGCGTCAGCATCGTCTCCTCATCGAGTTCCTCACGACGGGCCGGGGCATCGCCTTTCCCGAGATGTTCGCGATGCGGGAGTATCCGGCCGACGTCCTGCCGCTCTACTCGCAGGGCTACTCGCTCGCGCGGTACCTCATCGATCGCGGCGGCCGGCGCAAGTACGTCACGTTCGTCGCCGAGGGGCTTGCCGGCGACAACTGGTCGGCGGCGTTGCGCCGGCACTACGGCGTGCCCGACGTGGCGCAGATGCAGACCGTCTGGCTCGACTGGGTGAAGCAGGGCTGTCCTGCGCCTCCCGCGACGCTCGCGGCGGCGACGCCGCAGGCCGCTGACTGGACCGGTCGGGCGCGGGGCCAGAGCCCCGACGTCGCGGTCGGGGGCGAGACGCCCGTCACGGCGGGCCGACGCTCGATCTATGCGGTCCAGGCCGGCCGCGCCGCCTCGGCGCCGGGCACGGTCCCGATCCGCCGGTAGCCCGCAGCCAACGCTCCGCTCCACGCGTCAGCCCGGTCGCACCCCGGTGATGAGCAGCGTGATGTGATAGAAGACCGGCGCGGCGAAGCACATCGAGTCGATGCGGTCGAGCACGCCGCCGTGCCCCACCACGAGCGTGCCGTAGTCCTTGACGCCGCGGTCGCGCTTGATCGCCGACATCGTCATCCCGCCGGCGAAGCCCATCACCCCGACGACGAGCCCGGCGAGCGCCGCCTGCCAGGGCTGGAAGGGGGGCGCCGCCCACCAGAGCGCGGCTGCCAGCAGAGCGGTGCTCGTCGCGCTGCCGAGGAGACCTTCCCACGTCCGGTTCGAGCTCACCGCCGGCGCGACGAGCCGCTGCCCGAGCATCCGGCTCCAGAGGTACTGCATGCAGTCGGCGAACTGCACGAGCAGGATGAGGAAGAACAGGAGCCGGAAATTCGCGCCACGATCGGCGGTGCCGGCACCGGCGAGCGGCAGCTGGAGGAGCGCGGGCGCGAACGACAGGCAGTAGACGCAGACGACCAGCCCGGCCTGGATCTTCGCCGTGCGTTCGAGGAACCGCTTGTAGTCCCCTGCGAAGGCCACCCGCGCGAGCACGAACAGCGTCGCGTAGACCGGCAGGAACACGCTGAAGACGTCGTAGCGATTCAGGCCGACGAGCACGTAGTGCAGCGGCGTGAACAGAAAGAAGACCCAGAAGAGCGCGCGGTGGTCCCCCTTGCGTGTGGGCGTCAGCGTGATGAATTCGCGGAGCGCCCAGAACGAGACCAGCCCGAAGAGCACCACCGTCGCCGTCGTGCCGAGCCAGAAGGCGGCCGCGAGCACGGTGCACAGGATCCACCAGCCCCGGAGCCGCAGGTTGAACGTGCGCACGGCGGCCGGATCGAGGCCGCGGTCGGGGTGCCGTCGCAGGTACTGGCCTGCCGCGGTGGCGACCGTGAGGAGCGCCAGCACGCTCGTGATGAGGGCGATCGTGCGCGTGTCGTTCATCGTGGCCTCCGCCTCGTGGGCGAGCCGCCCGCCGCGCCGGGCGCGGGCAACCGGACCGGGGGCCGGCCCGTGGGACGCGTGTCGGCGGGGAGCACGGCCGGCACGGTCACTCCTTGAGCGCCAGCACCGCCTGCCGGGCGCGGGCGAGGAAGTCGAGCTTCGGTTCCCCTCGCTCGAGCCAGAGGGGAGGGCCGAAGCTGATGCACGACAGGAGCGGCACGGGGAGGAACTCTCCGCGAGGCAGCACCCGGTTGAGGTTGTCGATGTGCACGGGCACCAGCTCGATGTCGGCGCGTTTCTTCGCCAGATAGTACAGGCCGCTCTTGAACTCGCCGATCTCGCCCGTGACGCTGCGGCTGCCCTCCGGAAACACGATCAGCGAGTGGGTCGTGCCCGCCTCGCGCAGCATCATGTCGACGGGGCTCTGGTGCACCTTGATGTCGGTGCGATCGATGAGGATCGCGTCGAACACCTCCTGCGCGAGCCAGCGACGGACGATGCCGCGGGTCCAGTAGTCCTTCGCCGCGACGGGCCGGGTCACCTCCCGCACCGGCTGCGGCAACGACGACCAGACGATGAGCGCGTCGAGGTGGCTCGTGTGGTTCGCGAAGTACACCCGCTGGCAGGTGTCCGGCTGGCTGGCGATCCAGCGGACGCTCGCTCCCGCCAGGAGCCGCGCCAGCGCCGCGAGGGACAGGCCGGCCGCCCGGCAGAAGGCGGAGCGGCCCGAGGCCCGCACGACGGGGGCGTCTGGCACTCGGCGGGTCGCGGTGTCGGCCGGGGAAAGCATCAGGGGCATCTTTGGCGGCGCCGGGTGGGACGGTCAACGTCCGGAAGTCGCGTCGGGCACGAAGGGATTGTGCCGCCGCTCGTGGCCGATCGTGGTGGTGGGGCCGTGGCCGGGAAGCACGACCGTCTCGTCCGGCAGGCGATACAGGGCGCCGCGGATGCCCGCGGCGAGCGTCGCGGCATCCCCATCGGGAAAGTCGGTGCGTCCGACGCTCTCGTGGAAGAGCACGTCTCCCCCGAACACCGCGGGCGGACGCCCATCCGGCACCACGAAGACGACGTGCCCCGCCGAGTGACCCGGCACGAGCCGCACGATGAGGCGGCAGCCGGCGACCTCGAGGACCTCCCCGTCGTCGAGCAGCCGGTCGGCGGCCGGGCTGACGAGCGACAGGCCGAAGGGGGCCGACAGGTTGCCCACCGGATCGCCGAGCTTCGCCGCGTCGCCACGGCCGATCATGATCGGCACGTCGGGCCACCGCTCCCGCAGCGCCGCGTTGCCGGCGATGTGGTCGGAGTGGCCGTGGGTCACGAGCAGTGCCGTCGGCACGAGGCCGTGGGCCGCGACCCAGTCGACGATCGCCTCCGGCTCGAAGCCGGGATCCACGATCGCGCAGTCGGCCGCGCCCTCCCGAAAGAAGACGTAGGTGTTCTGGCCGAAGGGGAGCGATTCGATGCGGACGATCCGCAGGCCGTCGATGGCGTCGAGTTCGTCGATGGTGGCCATCGCACCGTCTCGGCAAGCGGGTGGGGCGGGGGGAACCGGGCTGGAGCGGCGGTTTCAGACCGCCGACTCACAGAGGGTGAGCATGGTTGGCTCGCTCTGAAGGGGCAAGTCGGCCCTGTCAACCGGGGACCGCGCGCGTCCGGAACGGCCGCAAACCGGCATGGCGGGGCGGTCGGGCCGCCGTTAGACTCCCGCCCCGCTGCGGCGGACCTCGCTTCGATCATTCCCGGAGGGATTCAGGATGCGGTTTCATCAGGCCGCGGGCCTCGTGCTCGCCGTGGCGGTCTCGGCGTCGACGGCCATCGCTCTCGCGCAGGGGGCCGGCGCCCCGCCGCAGCTGCCCGGCCTCACGCCCGCCGGCGGCCTGCCCCAGGGCAACGCCAACGCCGCGGACGCGCAGGCGGTGACGGCCGCCACGCACCCGCTCGACCCCGCGCTCGAGCTGGCGCAGAAGGGCCTCGGGAACCTCCGGGCGACCATCCGCGACTACTCCTGCACCGTCGTGAAGCGCGAGCGGATCGACGGGCAGCTCAATGACCACGAGTACATGTTCGCGAAGATTCGTCACGAGCCGTTCAGCGTCTACCTCTACTTCCTCGCTCCGGAAGGGGTGAAGGGGCAGGAGGTGATCTACGTCGCCGGTCAGAACGACGGCAACATGCTCGCGCACGCCGGCAGCGGTGTCCGGGCGATGGTGGGCACCGTCTCGCTCAAGCCGCAGAGTATGCTCGCGATGCAGGGCAACCGCTACGCGATCACGGAGCTCGGCGTCGAGAATCTCGCGCGGCGACTCGTCGAGGTGGCCGAGCACGACCGGCACTTCGGCGAGTGCGAGGTGAACTTCTTCCCGGGCGCGAAGGTGAACGGCCGCGTCTGCACCTGCGTGCAGGTGGTGCACCCGGTGCCCCGGCGGAATTTCCGCTTCCACCTGGCCCGCGTGTTCATCGACGACGAGTATCTCATCCCGATCCGCTACGAGGCCTACGACTGGCCGCCGGAGGCGGGCGGCGAGCCGGTGCTCATGGAGGAGTACACCTACATGAACGTGAAGCTCAACAACGGCTTCACCGACGCCGACTTCGACCCGCGAAACACCGCCTACAAGTTCGGCGTGAAGTAGCCGACGGTCGCCGCCTCCGCCTGTCCCCATGGCGCGCACGGCTCCTGCGTGCGACAGGACGTCGTCGAACTGGTCCCATGTGGCGCACGCCTCCAGGCGTGCGAATGGACGTCGTCGAACTGGTCCCATGTGGCGCACGCCTCCAGGCGTGCGAATGGACGTCGTCGAATGGATGACGCCGCCGCTCGGGGGATCGTGCTCGCCGCCGGCGGATTTCGACGGTGGAGGCTCCGTCGGCATGGTGGGTCGCCCGGTGCAGTCGACGATTCACCGGCGGCTGCGCGCAACCCCCGACCGGCTCTCCCCACCTCTGGGCCTCCCGAGCCGCGTCAGGGTCGCGTCGGCACGAGACCGGGCCAGGCTGCGGTGAGACGCTCGACCGGCGGGATATCGAGCCGCGTCCCGGGCAGCAGGGCGACGCGCGGGTCGAGCGTGCGGTTCCACGCGTAGAGCGCCCGGTAGAGCCGGCCGTCACCGTAGGCCCGCTCGGCGAGGGTCCACCACGAGTCACCGTTGACGACGAGGTGGCTTCCCTCCACCGGTGCGACCGGCATCGGTGCCGATCGGTCGGGGGTGGACACGAGTCCCGTGTCGGCCGCGCCGAATCCATCGACTGCTCCGCGGCCTCCGAAGCGGCTGAATCGTCCTGCGGAATTCGGTGACGCGGGAGGCGCCTGGGGTGCGAGATCGGCCTCCTCGACCGCCGGGATCACGGCGGAAGGCACGATCGCGGCATCGGGATCATCGCCCTGTGCCGCGAACCGCGAAGGCGTCGCCGCCTCCGGTGTGTCGAGCATGTCGACGCCCGCGGCCGGTTGCACGAAGGGGTCGCGGTTCATGGACCGTGCGTTCGCTCCGGCGAGGTCGTCGGCTGCCGGCGTGGGGAATCGCGATTCCTCCGGGTCTCGATCCACGGCGATGTCGGAGAACCGTTCGGCGCGCAGGTCGGAAGGGATCGCCGCGGGCTGGTTCGCGGGCGGGATCGCCGTCACGACAAGCGGCGGAGCCGCCGTGAAGTCCCAGGCTCGGGTGGCTGGCGCGGGCGGGGGCACGAGCGCCTGACGCACGGGGAACGCCACGTCGCCGTGGACATCCGGGCCGGCACCTGCCGGTGGCCGCGGCACGAGGAGTTTGAGCGACAGCACGCCGACGAAGAGTCCCGCAAGCAGGCCGAGAAGGCCGAGCAGGATCCTGGTCTCACGTCCCATGGGCGTTTCGGTGGCGGTGGCACGACGGCTCGATCGGGGCCGGAGTGTGACCGCCACCACGCTCCAGTGCCAGATCGGTCGGGCTGCGAGCCGCGTCACGACCCGCCGGTCGACCCGGCAATCTGGGCGACCCGCATCTTGGCTGAGCGACTGCGGGGGTTGCGGGCGACCTCCTCGGCGGAGGCCTCGAGCGGCGAGCGCGTGAGCCGTTCCCAGACCTGAGCGCAGCGAAACGCCTCCTTGACGAGGCGGTCCTCCAGCGAATGGAACGCGATCACCGCGAGGCGGCCGCCCGGGGCCAGCCGTGTCGGAATCCGCTCGAGCGCGATCCGGAGCGACTTGAGCTCCTGGTTCACGGCGATCCGCAGTGCCTGGAACGTGCGGGTGGCGGGATGGATGCGGGGTGGAGGCGTCTGCCTGGGCACCGCCGCGAGGACGCAGCGGGCGAGGTCGCGGGCCGTGCGGATCGGCTCGCGTTCGCGGACCGCTGCGATCCGCCGCGCGATCCGCCGACTGAACCGCTCCTCGCCGAACGAGTGGATGATGTCGGCGAGGCTCTCCGGACGCATGCGATTGACGAGGCGCCAGGCCGGCTCTCCCTCGGTGGGGTCGAAGCGCAGGTCGAGCGGGCCATCGGCATCGAATGAGAATCCGCGGGAGGTGTCGGCGAGCTGATCGCTCGACAGCCCGACGTCGAGGAGCACGCGGTCCACCCGGTCGATCGCCAGCGCGTCGAGCACCTCGGGAAGGTCGCAGAAGTTGGCCTGGGCGAACCGCAGGGGCAGGCCGCTGAGTTCCCGGCTGCAGCGCTCGATCGCCGCCGGATCGCGGTCGATCGCTACGACGAGGCCCTGGGGACCGACGGCTTCCGCCAAGAGCCGGGCGTGTCCTCCTCCGCCGAGCGTCCCGTCGACGACCCGCATCCCGGGGCGGACATCGAGCGTGGCCAGCACCTCGGCAGGCATGACGCTCGTGTGGATGCTCGCTGACCCCATGCGATTACTCTACCAGTGGCCACGCCGCCCTCCACGCATCGGGTGGCGACCTCGGTAGGATGCGGCGATGGACGAGGATGCGCTCGGCGAGGCCGGAGACTACGACTACGAGCTGCCCGCGGAGCGGATCGCGCAGGAGCCGCTCGCCGACAGGTCGGCGGCGCGGCTGCTCGTCGTCTCGCGGGCCGACGGCGGCCTCACCCACCGGCACGTGCGCGACCTGCCCGACATCTTGGGGCCCGGAGACCTGCTCGTGGTCAACGACACCCGCGTCGTGCCGGCTCGGCTCGTCGGCCGCCGTGCCCGCACCGGGGGTGCCTGGGAGGGGCTCTACCTGCGGACCGAGGCCGACGGTCCGCACGCCGGAGCCTGGGTGATGCTCGCCCGCACGCGAGGCAGCCCCGCGGTCGGCGAACGCATCGCGCTCGACCCGCTTCCGGGCGGGGACGGCTTCGGACTCGTGCTCGTCGCGCGGGGCGCGGGCGGCGCGTGGCTCGCTCGGCCCGACGTCGAGGTGCCGGTGGAGGAGGCGCTCGCGCGGGTGGGCCGCGTGCCGCTGCCAGGCTACGTGCGCGGCGGGGTGGCGGACGCCGCCGACGTCGAGCGCTACCAGACCGTCTTCGCGCGTGCCGCCGGGTCGGCCGCGGCACCGACGGCCGGGCTGCATTTCACCGAGGACCTGCTGCGGCGGCTCGCCGAACGGGGCGTGGCACGCGCCACGGTCACGCTCCACGTCGGCCTCGACACGTTTCGCCCGATCACGTCCTCCCGCATCGACGAGCATCCGATGCACACCGAGTGGTGCCGTTGTCCACCGGAGACGGCCGCTGCGATCGCGGAGACGCGCCGCCGCGGCGGCCGGGTCGTGGCCGTCGGCACGACGACGGTCCGCACCCTCGAGACGGCCGCGCGGCACGGCGTCGTCGCCTCATGGGAGGGCTCCACCGACCTCTTCATCCGGCCTGGATTCCGCTTCCGGGCCGTGGACGCGCTCGTGACGAACTTTCACCTTCCGCGGACCACGCTGCTCGTGCTCGTGAGCACCTTCGCGTCACGATCGATCATCAGGCGTGCCTACGACGAGGCGATCCGTGAGCGCTACCGCTTCCTGAGCTACGGCGACGCGATGCTGATCGTGCCCTGAGCCCCTCCGCCGCGACGCCGGGAGCACCGCGCGTGGAGGTCGCCGTTTTTCGTATGCTCTCACATGGTCCAGCACGCCCCGCCGCACCGGTGAACGCCACGATGTCCCCATCCACGACCACGTCCCCCCAGGGCGCTGAGACCCACGAGGAGCACGTCCTCGTCGTGCCGCGCGCGCTGTTCGATCAGGCAGGAGCCTTTCAGGGATTCCGTGCCGATTCCGCGGCCTACCTGCCGCTCCTGCTCGATCCGCGTCACACCACGTGGCGGCCCCGCGCCCGGGTCGAGGAGGATCCGTCGTTCAAGCAGCTGATCCCGTACTGCCTGCTGGCGTGCGGTGCGACCGGCGACGCGCGGCGGTATTTCGCCTACACGCGCGGGGGCGGCCAGGGGGAGGCACGGCTCCGGGCGAAGCGATCGGTCGGCATCGGCGGCCACATCTCCACGCTCGACGGCGAGCGGGGCGACGACACGTCGTACGAGGCGGGCATGCGGCGTGAACTGGACGAGGAGGTGGTGATCGCCTCGCCGTGGACGAGCCGTTGCGTGGGGCTCATCAACGACGACTCGAATGCCGTGGGCAGCGTGCACCTCGGCATCGTCCACGTGCTCGAGCTCGAACGGGCCGACGCGCGGCCGCGGGAGAGCCAGCTGGTGGAATGCGGGTTCGAGCCACTCGACGCCCTGCTCGCCGCCCGTGACCGCTTCGAGACCTGGTCGCAGATCGTGCTCGACGCGTTGGCCGACGGTCGGCTGGTGTGACGTCGGGGCGACGGCACCGCGGGCCGCACCGGGCGGCCGCGCGAGAGAGCCCGTGGCCTGCGTCCCGGTCGGCCCTGCGGCGGGGGGCGTGATGATCTATCTCGACAACCACGCGACGACACGGCTCGACCCGCGGGTCCTCGACGCGATGCTGCCGTGGCTCACGGACCGCTACGGCAACGCCGGCAGCGTCACCCACGAACTCGGCCTCGAGTCCCGGGCGGCCGTGGATGCCGCCCGCGACACGTTCGCCGCCGCCATCGGGGCCGTGGCACGCGAGATCGTCTTCACCTCCGGCGCCACCGAGAGCGCCAACCTGGCGATCCTCGGGACGGCCGCGCGTCGGGGCGAGGAGGCTCGGGGCCATGTGGTGACGCTCGTCACGGAGCACCATGCCGTGCTCGATCCGATCGAGCACCTCGAGCGTCGCGGTACGGCCGTCACGCGGCTCCCCGTCGAGCCGCAGCGCGGACCGGGCGTGCCGGGCCGCGTCGCCCCGGAGGCCGTCGCCGCCGCCCTGAGGCCGGACACGTTTCTCGTGAGCGTGCTCTTCGCCAACAACGAGATCGGCACGCTCCAGGACATGGCTGCGATCGCGGAGGTGGTCCACGCGCACGGCGCCGCGCTGCACGTGGACTGCGCCCAGGCGCTCGGGCGCACCCCGGTCGATGTCGATGCCCTCGGGGCCGACCTCGCCAGCTTCTCGGCGCACAAGTTCCACGGGCCGAAGGGGACCGGAGCGCTCTACGTGCGTCGACGCGGCCGTGCGGTGCGGGTGGAGCCACTCGTCTTCGGAGGTGGGCAGGAGCGCGGGATGCGGAGCGGCACGCTCGACGTGCCGGGGATCGTGGGGCTCGCCGAGGCGGCCCGGCTCGCGCGAGCCGGGCTCGGGGACGAGGTGCCGCGCATGCGCCGGCTGCGTGACCGCTTGTGGACCGCGCTCGTGGCCGCGGTGCCGACGGTGGCGCTCAACGGCCCGCCGCTCGACCGCGACGGCGCGGACGGCGTGCCGATCCGACTCGTCAACAACCTCAACGTGCGCGTCGCCGGAGTCGACGGGCAGTCGCTCCTCGCGTCCCTCTCGGCCGACGGCGTGGCCCTCAGTTCCGGGAGCGCGTGCTCGGCGGAGCATCCGCGGCCGAGCCACGTGCTCACGGCCCTCGGCCTCGACGCGGACGACGTCCGCGCCTGCCTGCGGTTCGGCCTCTCGCGGTTCACCACGGAGGCGGAGATCGATACGGCGGTCGACCGGGTCGCGGCGGCCGTGTCCCGCCTGCGGGCCATGTAGAATCCGCCCCGGCGGGGACGGCGCGACGGGCGCGTGCCACCACCGTCGGGCAGCGAGGTCGAGGAGGGATCATGGGCGACAGCGTGCGACCGGACCGTTCGTGCCCGGGATGGGTCGTGCTCCTCGTGACGGCGCTCGTGGCTTCGCCCCCGCTGGCCGCGGAGCCTCTCGACATCCGTCGCGACATCGTGGTCTACGGGGCCACGTCGGGCGGGATCGTGGCCGCGATCCAGGCGCGGGCGTGCGGCCGCAGCGTGGTGCTCGCGGAACCAGGGCGGCACCTCGGCGGGCTCACGGCGGGAGGGCTTGGCGCCACCGACATCGGCAACAAGGGGGCGATCGGCGGACTCGCACGCGACTTCTACCGTCGTGTCGGCCGCCACTACGCCGCCGACACGGCGTGGGTGCGGGAGCGACGCGAGGACTACGAGTCGCGACGGCGCGCCGCCGGTGAGCAGGAGATGTGGACGTTCGAGCCGCACGTCGCCGAGCAGGTCTATCGCGACTGGCTGCGCGAGGCGGGTGTCGAGGTGGTCTTCGAGGCGCGGCTCGACCTCGGCGTTCGCGGCGTCGAGAAGGAAGGCCGGCGGATCGTGGCGTTCCGCACGGAGGACGGCCGCCGTTTCGCCGGGGCCATGTTCATCGACGCGACGTACGAGGGAGACCTCATGGCCAAGGCCGGCGTCGCCTACCACGTCGGCCGCGAAGCGGAGGCCGTGCATGGCGAGTCGCTCAACGGCATCCGCGTGGCACACGCCACGAAGCACCAGTTCACGCACGACGTCGATCCCTACGTGCGTCGGGGTGATCCGGCGAGCGGGCTCGTGCCGCTCGTCTCGCCCGATCCGCCCGGCACCGACGGTGACGGTGACCGACGCGTGCAGGCCTACAACTTCCGGATGTGCACGACGGACGTGCCCGAGAACCGCCGGGACTGGCCGAAGCCGGAGGGATACGACGAGCGGGAGTTCGAGCTCCTCCTGCGGAACTTCGAGGCGGGTGACCATCGCGTGCCGTGGAATCCGGTCTGGATGCCGAATCGCAAGACCGACACGAACAACAACTTCGCGATCAGCACCGACTACATCGGGCACAGCGACGCCTACCCCGAGGCGGATCACGCGACCCGCGAGCGCATCGTCACCGATCACCGCCGCTACCAGACGGGGCTGATGTGGACGCTCGCGAATCATCCGCGCGTGCCCGCGGCCGTGCGGGAGCACTTCCAGCGGCTGGGCCTCGCGAAGGACGAGTTCGTCGACAACGACAACTGGCCGCACCAGCTCTACGTCCGCGAGGCGCGGCGGATGATCTCCGACGTCGTGATGACGCAGCACCACTGTCAGCAGCGCGTGATCGCCGACGACCCCGTCGGGCTCGGGGCCTACAACATGGATTCGCACAACTGCCAGCGGTATGTGACGGCGGCGGGCGTCGTGCGGAACGAGGGGGACATCCAGGTCGGCGTCTCCCCCTATCGGATCGCGTACCGCAGCATCCGGCCCCGACGCGAGGAATGTGAGAACCTGCTCGTGCCCGTCTGCCTGTCCGCCTCGCATATCGCCTACGGGTCGATCCGCATGGAGCCGGTCTTCATGGTGCTCGGCCAGTCGGCGGCCACGGCCGCGTCGCTGGCGATCGGGGCGGGAACGTCGGTGCAGGATGTCGAGTACGCGGCGCTGCGCGAGCGGCTGCTCGCCGACGGGCAGGTGCTCGAGTGGACCGGCCCCATGCGCGGCGCCGCAGCGGGGCGGGACGCCGCCAGCCTGCGCGGACTCGTCGTGGACAACGCGGCGGCCCGGGTCGTCGGCGCGTGGTCCTCGAGCGCGTCGATCGGCGGCTTCGTCGGGTCGGACTACCTGCACGATGGCGATGCCGACAAGCGGCCGGCGGGCGGCGGTGAAAAGCAGGTCGTCTTCACGGCCGCGGTGCCACGGGCGGGGACCTACGAGGTGCGGATCTGGTTCACGCACTCCGGCAACCGGGCCGCGCGGGTGCCCGTGACCATCGGCCTGCCCGACGGGCCGCGGACGTTTCACATCGATCAGCGGACGGAGGCCGTCGAGGGCCTCGCGTTGCCGGGACCGTTTCGGCTGCCGCCCGGTGCGCTCGATGTCACGATCGGCACCGCGGGCACGAGCGGGCACGTCGTGGCCGACGCCGTGCAGCTGATCGAGGTCGGCCAGCCCGATGCCGCGGACCTCCGCGGAGTCCGCTGAACGGCCGGCCGGGACGCACCCGGGTGGGACTGGCGTGGGACGGGTGCGCGACGCACGTCCCTTGGCCGGGTCGGACGGGCGGGCTATATTTTTCTCATGCCGAGGTGCGATATCTCGGCGGTGTCGCCCTTCCCCCGGTACCGGGGATGTGGTTTCAGCAGGAGGAACGCTCGCCATGTCGGTCACGATCACGGAAAAAGCCGCGTCGGAAGTGAAGAAGATCATCGCGGACCAGAGGCTCGATCCTGCGACCCTGCTGCGCGTGGGCGTCGCGGGGGGCGGGTGCAGCGGTTTCTCGTACTCGCTCGGCTTCGACACGCAGTTCGACCCGAAGAGTGACACGAAGAGCGACCAGCACGGCGTCGCCGTCGTGGTCGACAAGAAGAGCGACCTCTTCCTCGACGGCACGACGCTCGACTTCCACGAGGGCATCGACAAGCGCGGGTTCACGGTCGACAATCCGAACGCGAAGAAGAGCTGCGGCTGCGGCAGCTCCTTCCAGGCCTGAGTGGCGCCGGGTCGCACGTCCCCCAGTCCGTGCTCGCGTTCGGGAGGTCCGGTGCCGGTCGAGGAGAAGGTCCACATCGTCGGCATCGGCGACGACGGGGTCGAGGGGATCACCGCGCACGCCCGGCGGATCGTCGAGTCGGCCGAGGTGCTGCTCGGGCCGGCGTCGTGCGCCTCACTCGTTCCCGACGCGATTCGCGGACGCCTGAGGACGGCGGCGAGTCTCGAGGAGCTGGTGGAGCGGATCGCGGGTTCGACCGGCCGGGTCGTCGTCCTCGCCTCGGGTGACCCGCTCTTCTACGGCACCGCCCGGTACGTCTGCGGCAAGCTCGGGAAGGACCGGTTCGAGGTCGTTCCGCACGTCAGCAGCATGCAGCTGGCCTTCGCTCGCGTGAAGGAGTCGTGGGAGGACGCGTTCCTCGCCAACCTGTCGGGCCAGTCGATCGAGCGGGTGATCGACCGGATCCGCTCGTGCGACACGGCGGGCCTCTTCACGAGCGAGCAGTGGCCCCCCAATGCCGTGGCGGCGGCGCTCCTCGACGAGGGGATCGACGCCTTCCAGTCGTACGTGTGCGAGAACCTCGGCTCGCCGGACGAGCGCGTCACCCAGGGATCGCTCGCCGAGATCGCCCGCGAGTCGTTCGGTGCGCTCAACGTCATGATCCTCGTGCGGAAGGCACCGGTGGCCGATCCACCGGGGGCCGCCGGCGGCAGGCTCTTCGGCAACCCTGACGAGTGCTTCCTCGAGTCGCGTCCGAAGCGGGGCCTTCTCACGCCCGCCGAGGTGCGCTCCCTCGCGCTGGCCGAGCTCGGCCTGCGGTCCGACAGCGTCGTCTGGGACGTCGGGGCGGGCAGCGGGTCGGTCGGGCTCGAGGCCGCACGGCTCGCCTCCGCGGGCGCCGTCCACGCGATCGAAATGGACCCCGATGACCACCAGCTGATCCTGGAGAACGCCCGGCGGTTCGGTGTCGCCAACCTGCACGCCGTGCTCGGGCGGGCGCCGGAGGCCTGGGCGCCGCTCCCCGACCCCGATGCGGTCTACGTCGGCGGCCGCGGCCGTGACGTGGCGATGCTCGTCACCGGCGCGTGGGAGCGGCTCCGGCCGGGAGGGCGGCTGGTCACGGCGTGCAACTCGATCGAGAACCTCGCCGCGGTGCACGCGATCCTGCGGGCCCGATCGGCGGATGCCGCCTACTGGATGGTCAACATCGCCCGCGGCATCGAGCAGCTCGACCGCATCCGCTTCGAAGCCATCAACCCCACGTTCCTCATCGCCGCGACCAAGCCGAGCAGGGGCTGAGTGGGCCGCGGACCGCTTTCCGCGGGAGCGACGTCGTCCCCGCACCGCACGGGTCTTCCGCATGGACGTCCTCCCTCAACCGCTCGACGTCATCGCCGTCGGCGCCCATCCGGACGACGTCGAGATCGGGTGCGGCGGCACGCTCGCCCTGCTCGCCGCGCAGGGGCACCGCGTCGGCATCGTCGATCTCACGGATGGCGAGCCGACGCCGCGGTCGAGCGGCCCCGCGGAGCGTCTCGCCGAGGCGACGGCCGCCGCGCGGGTGCTGGGTGCGGTGCATCGCGAGACGCTGCCGTTCCCCAACCGGCGGCTGTTCGACACGTTCGAGGTGCGGGTCGCCCTCGCGAAGGTGTTTCGTCGTTGGCGGCCCAGGGTCGTACTCGGTCTGGCGGACGGCACGCCGCTGGCGTCGCCCGATCATGCCCAGGCCGTCGCGATCACCGAGGCCGCGGTCTTCTATTCGCGGCTGACGAAGTGGGATGACACGTTCGCCGGCCTGCCGGTGCACACGGTGCCGCAGTTTCTCACCTATTTCCTCTTCGCGGGCATTCCGACCGTGCCGCACGGCCGCTGGCCGCTCGTCGTCGACATCACCGGCTTTCTCGACGTGAAGCTCGAGGCGATCGCGTGCTACCCGTCGCAGTTTCCTCCGGAGAAGGCCCACGTCTTTCCGCGGGTGCGCGCGATGGCCGAGACGGCCGGACTCATGGCCGGGTGCACGGCGGGGGAGGTGCTCGCCTCACCGCGGCTTCCCTGCACGACCGAGCCGCTGCGGATGCTCCTGCCCTCTGGCGGAGGCACGACGTGATCGACGGCGCGACCGGCGCGCGGACCGTGTCGGAGACCGACGTGGTCGTCATCGGCGCCGGGATCGCCGGGCTCTGCGCCGCCGGGGAGCTCGTGCGGGCGGGTCGGCGGGTGATCGTCCTCGAGAAGTCCCGGGGCGTGGGGGGGAGGATGGCCACGCGCCGCGTCGGCGCGGCGGTCTGCGACCACGGCGCGCAATTCTTCACCGTCCGTGGACGCGGCTTCGAGGGGCTCGTGCAGGACGCCGCGGCGGACGGCACGGTCGCCGTGTGGTGCCACGGATTCACGCGCGACGGTGTGCCCGCCGCCGGCGACGGGCATCCGCGCTGGCGCGGCGCGACCGGCATGACCGATCTGCCGAAGCGGCTCGCGGCACTCGCGACGACGGCGGGATCGTCGGGTCGATGTGTGATCCGCACGGCGAGCCGCGCCGTCGCCGTCGGACCGTCCGGGGTGCACGGGGATGGCCGTCGCGTCGACGTCATGCTCGAGGCGGCCGACGGTGCTCCGGTCGAGGCCCTGTCGGCCCGCGGCGCGCTGCTCACGGCGCCCGTGCCGCAGGCGCTCGACCTCCTGGCGGCCGCCGGGGTCGCCCTCGACCCGGCGGCGGGCGACCGGCTCGCCAGGGTCGGCTACGATCCCTGCTTCGCCCTCATGGCCGTGCTCGATCGACCGAGCCTCGTGCCGCCGCCCGGCGGCATCCAGTTCGCCGTGGACGAGGGTGGTGTGGTGGCGTGGATCGCCGACAACCAGCAGAAGGGCATCTCCGCCGTGCCGGCCCTCACGATTCATGCGACGGGGCGGTTCAGTCGCGAGCATTTCGACGCGGCGCCCGCGGACGTCGAGCGGATCCTGCTCGAGCACGCGAGGCCGTGGATCGACGGTGACCCGGTTCGGGGCGTCGTGGCGACCTCGCTGCAGCGGTGGAAGTTCGCGCTGCCGACCACGATCGTGTCGGAGTCGCTGGTCGCGGTCTCCGACGCGCCGCCGATCGCCTGCTGCGGGGACGCATTCGCCGGACCGCGTGTCGAGGGTGCGGCATCGAGCGGCATGGCCGCCGCGCGGTGGATCGATCGCGCGCTGGCCACCGTCGCCGACGTGAGGGCTCCATGAGCGACGGTGACCGTCTCGACGCCATCGTCGTCGGTGCCGGCCTCGCGGGGCTCGCCTGTGCGCGGCAGCTCTCCGGCGCCGGCAGGCGCGTGGTGGTGATCGAGGCGAACCATCGCCTCGGCGGCAGGGTGGCGACGGAGGCCGTGGAGGGCTTTCGCATCGATCGCGGGTTCCAGGTCTACAACGACGCCTACCCCGAAGGGCGTCGGCAGCTCGATCTCGACGCGCTCGCGCTCGGCCGCTTCGACGCCGGCGCGCTCGTCGCGGAGGGCGGCCGACTCTCGCCGATCGCCGATCCGTGGCGCGAGCCGCTGACCGCCCTCGCCGGCCTGCTGCGGGGAACCGTCGGCATCGCGGACGGTCTGCGGGTCGCGAGGCTCAGGCACGATGCCGTGCGGGATTGGCGTGGCGGACGACTCGACCCCGACGCTCCCTCATCCGCCGCGGAGACGACCACCCGCGAGGCCCTCGCCGCCCGCGGCTTCTCGCCGGGTTTCGTGCGCCGCTTCTTCGAGCCTTTTTTTGGAGGCGTGTTCCTCGAGCGGTCCCTCGACACCGCCTCGACCGTGTTCCTCTTCGACTTCGCGATGTTCGCGCTGGGGCGTGCCTGCCTGCCCCGGGGGGGCATGGACGCGATTCCCCGGCAGCTCGCCGCCGCGCTTCCCGAAGCGACCGTGCGGACCGGCACGAGTGCCGCGGCCGTCGAGCCCGGTCGGGTGACGCTCGCCGACGGCACGATCATCGCCGCCCGCGACGTCGTCGTCGCCACCGATGCGGGGGCCGCCGGCAGGCTGCTGCCCGCCCCCTGGTCCACGCGGAGCGGCACGCGGGCCTGGAAGCCGACCCGCCTCGTCGCGTTCGCGGCGGATCGTTCGCCCCTCGCCTCGCGCACGCTCGTCGTATCCGCCGAGGCGCGGGGGCCGATCGACAACCTCACCGTGCCATCCGACGTGGCGGATGGCTACGCCCCGCCGGGTGCCGCGCTCGTGCAGGTTTCGGTGCGCGCGACGGCACCGGACGACGAGGCGGCCCTCGTGGCGGCTGTCCGCGATCAGGCGGCGGCGTGGTTCGGAGAGGGCGTGCGCGGCTGGCGCCATCTGACCACCATCCCCGTGCCGCGGGCGCTGCCGGACGAGTCGCCAGCGGCCAGACGCGAGCGGCCAGCGACGGCGCGGCTCGCCCCGGGGCTCGTCGTCTGCGGGGACCATTGCACGAGCGCGTCGATCAACGGCGCGCTCGTGAGCGGCCGTCTCGCCGCCGACGCGGTCGCCGCCGACGCGGGTCGCTGAGCGGCCGTGCGTGTCAGGCGTGCGGGATCAGATTCTGGAAGAGCGATCCGAGCGCCTGCCGATCGAACGGCTTCACGACGAAGTCGCGGGCGCCGAGCTGGATGCACTCCGTCAGCTTGGCCCGCTGGTCGATGGCGCTCACCATGACGACCCGGGCGGCCGGATCCTCGGCCCGGATCGTGCGCAGCGCCTCGACGCCGTCCATCTCCGGCATCACGATGTCGAGGGTGACGAGGTCGGGCTTGAGTTCCCGGTATCGCGTCACCGCCTCGGCCCCGGTGGCCGCCTCGCCGGCGATCTCCCATCCGGCGTGGCGGGCCACGTCCTTGATCATCGCCCGCATGATGAGCGCGTCATCGACGACGAGCAGCCGGGGCTTGGTGGCGGCGTTCATGAGCGTGCTCCAGTGGAATGGATGGTCGGATCAGAGGATCGCGGGCGGCAGGCCGAGCGTCTCGACACGCATCTCGCCGTTCGTGATGTCGAACGACACGCGGCGGCCGCGCTCGCCTCCACAGTCCCGGGCGAGGACCGGGATGCCCAGGCCCTGGAGGATGCGCTCGACGGCGGCGACGTTCTGGTCTCCCACGGTGACACCGGACTGGAAGGCGAACATCTTCGCTCCGCCGACCATCTTGGCGGCGAGTCGGAGATTGAGCCCGCCCACCGCGTCGCGGAGCAGCCGCATCATCTCGGGGATCGCGGTGTCGGCATAGCGTCCGGGCTGGCTCAGGTCGCCCTTCGAGTCGGGCAGCATGATGTGGGCCAGGCCCGCCACGCGCTGACGCTGGTCGAAGATCGCCAGTCCGATGCAGGAGCCGACGAACGTGCGGAGGACGCCCTCGTGGCGCGCCACGCCGATCTCGCCGATGCCGATGGCGTTGGTGTGGAAGGCGGTCGGGCGCGTCGCGGGGGGCGTCGGTGCCACGTCGGCGTTTCTGCGGGAGGGCGCGGGGGGGTGCGTCACGCGTCGGTCCGGATGCCGGCCCCGGGAACGAAGAGGAGCGAGCAGGTCACCGGCGAGTCCTCGATCACGAAGTCGGTGTGGGTGAGGAAGATCGTCGCCCCGTCCGACGCCTGGGAAAGCATGACGCCCTCCATCACGGCCGCCGCGAAGTCGCGGACGAACCACGGCGGCGTCGGCAGCACCTCGGCGTCCCCGGGCGTCGTGCCCTGCGGGCCCTCCGAGAGCGTCATCGCGTTGAGGTAGGCGCAGCCGATGATGTTCGCCGTCTCCACCGCGGCCGACGTCTCGAGTTCGCCCCACTCGGTGGAGGTGCCCGCCGCCCGGCCGAGGAGCATGTCGGCCAGCGCGAGGCCGCTGGGATCGTCGCAGGCCAGCACGAGGATCCCGTCGATCGCGCCCGAGATGCGCATCGCGCAGGCCACCAGCGGGCCCTCGCCCTCGCCGAGCACGCCGACGGCGCGCTCGAGGGGCAGCGCCTCGAGCCGTCGGACCGAGATGCGGGTCGGCCGGCCGAGCCAGCGCGACAGCGCCCGGGAGGCGTCGTCGGCGGCACGCACGAAGAGGTGGGTCTGGCGGGTGATCGATCCGTCGGACATGCGCGGTTCCGGAGGCGGCTCAGTCAGGAGGCGTGAACGGTGGTTGCGAGGGAGTCCTGCCCGCGGCGGACGAGGTCGAGGCACGCCGCCACATCCAGCAGCATGCAGACGGTGCCGTCCCCGAGCACGCTCGCGCCTCCCAAGCCGCGGACGTGCACGAAGTTCTCGTCGAGCGGCTTGACGACGATGTCCTGCCCGCCGAGCAGCGTGTCGACGCGGAGTCCGAGCACGCGGTTGTTGGCGTGGAGGATGGCGATGTTGGGCAGGTCGTCCCGCGTCGGCGACCGTTCGCCGGCGGCGGGCCACGAGAAGATCTCCTCGATGCCCACGACCGGGAGGAACTCGCCACGCACGTCGCAGACCTCCCGTCCCTCGACCGTCATGCGCGGATGCCTCGCGACCGACGTGATCTCCCGGACGTTCTCGATCGGGATCGCGAGCACGCCCTGGGGCAGGCCGAAGAGCATGCACCGCGTGATGGTGAGGGTCAACGGCAGGCGGATCGTGAAGCGGGTGCCGCGGCCGGCCTCCGTCTCGACCTCGATCGTCCCGTTGAGCGCCGCGATCCGCGTGCGGACGATGTCCATGCCGACACCGCGACCCGAGATGTCGGACACCCGGGCCGCGGTGCTGAACCCGGGCTGGAAGATGAGTTCGACGAGTTCGCGCTCGCCGAGCGCCTCCGCCACGTCCGCGGCGACGATGCCGCGCTGGACGGCGATCTGCCGGACCCGCCCGGTGTCGATGCCGCCACCGTCGTCCTCCACCGTGATGAAGACGTTGTTGCCGCGGTGCGACGCGGCCAGCCGCACGGTGGCGACCTCCGGCTTGCCATGACCGAGCCGCACGTCCGCCGGCTCGATCCCGTGGTCGATGCAGTTGCGGACGAGGTGATTGAGCGGATCGCCGATCTCGTCGATCATCCGCTTGTCGAGCTCCGTCTTCTCGCCCGACAGCTCCAGCCGGACCCGCTTGTCGAGCTCCCGGGCGATGTCCCGGACGGACCGCTTGAACCGGTTGAAGAGGGGACCGACCGGGACCATGCGCGTGTTGAGGACGCCGCGCTGGAGGCTGTTCGAGACGCGCGTGAGCTGATCGATCGCCACGGCGAGTTCATCGAAGGCCAGACGACTCTCCTCCCAGAGCCGGACCTGCTGATCGAGCTGACCGAGCTGCTCGGCGAGCATCCCCATGACGGTTCCGCCGTGGCCGCCATCCGGTCGCACACCCGGCGCGACGTGCTCGACTTCGGTCTGTCGCAGGAGGTCGCGCAGCGCATCGACGGTGCCCGCCAGACGGCCGGACAGCCCGGACTTCTTGAACGTGGGCGCGAGCTCGCCGGCGAGCTGGGTGAGCCGCGCCCGGCTGACGACGAGCTCCCCCACGAGGTTGAGCAGGATGTCGAGCCGTTCGACGTCCACGCGGACGGTTTCCGCCAGCGGCGGACCACTCTTCGCGACCGGGTCGGCGTCGCTCGCCGCGGCGGTCGGCTCCGTCGCGGCGCGCGGTGTCGGACCCGCGCTCTCGCGGGCGGGATCGTCGGCCCCATGCTCGATGGCATCCGGTGCGCCGGGCGACGACGGCAGGGCGGCCCGGGCGTCCGCATCGACCTCCTCCACGTCGATGCCCTCGACGCCCTCGACGCGTGCCGCCGCCACGACGGCCGCTCGATCGGCTCCGCTCCGCAGGATCGCCTCGAACCCCGAGAGATCGGGACGATCGGCGAGCGTCTCGCGCGGCGGCTGCAGATCGACGAGATCTCCCTCCGCCGCCAGTCGGGTGAGGATCAGTTCGACCTTCATTTCCGCAAGCGGGAGCCCGGGGCGCAGGGCGACGGTGACGCGCCAATGCCTCGGGGGCGGCGCCGCGGTCGTCGCGGACGCCGGCTGGGCTGAGCCCGCCGCCTCAGGCGTCGCGGTCGTGTCGGGGAGGGAGGCCGGAGCGGCCGACTTCGGGACCTCGTGGCCGCTCGCGCCCGGTGAGGGGGCTGGGGGCACGGACGACGCGGTGGCTGTGGCCGTCGTTCGCGGGCTTGGGTCGCGTCCCCCTCCCGCGGTCGCCCCTGCCATCGTCTCGAGGGCCTTCACCTCCTCGAGAAGGTCACCGGCCGAGCCCAGCGGCCGGCCATGGCGGAGGTGATCGTTGCATGTCCGCAGGAAGTCGATGCATCGCAGCACCACGTTCATCGTGGCGCCGTCGAGAACGCGCCGGCCGGTCCGCAGCCTTTCGAAGTGACTCTCGAGGTGATGCGTCAGCGTGGTGATCCGGTCGAGGCCGAGCAGCGCCGACGACCCCTTGATCGAGTGGATCAGACGGAACGCCTCGTTGAGTCCGGCGGCATCGTCCGGGTCGGCCTCGAGGGCAAGCAGCGTCTCCACGAGGGCGTCGAGGTGCTCACCCGTCTCGTCGATGTACATGCGGAGGTAGTCCGCCATGTCGTCGGAAGAGAGGTCGAGGGGGTGGGAGTCGCTCATCGGACGGCCTCGGAGCCGGGCAGGGTCATGATGGTCACGTCTGGTGTACGCATGGCGCGGGCGATCAAGTCTTCTGATACAGGAATGTCGAGCGTTTCGTCAGGTCCCCGAGCACGTCGTGGATGCCGTCGGCCGGGCCCACCACCAGGTAGCCTCCCGGAGCCAGGGCGTCGACGAGATGCCGGACGGCGACGACCTTGGACTCGCGATTGAAGTAGATCATGACGTTCCGCACGAAAATGCAGTCCTGCCGGGGCGCCGACAACGGCTCGAGCAGGTTGTGGCGACGGAATTCGCACGGACGACGCACCGCGGCCCGCACCTCCCAGAGATCGTCGGGCTGCGACGCGAAGTGCCTCGCGAGCCGTTCCGGCGACACCTGCTCGAGCGAGCGACGGGGGTAGATGCCCCGCCGGGCCGCGGCCAGCATCGATTCGCTGATGTCGGTGCCGAGGATGGTCGGTCGCCAGCCCGGGAGCCGTCCGGCTGCCTCCGCGAGGCAGATTGCGAGCGAATAGACCTCCTCGCCCGAGCTGCACGCGGCGGACCAGACGCGGAGCGTGCGGTCGTGGTGTCCCGCGGCGGCCCGCGCGAGCAGGTCGTCGAGGAAGGGGCCCCCGAACCACTCGAAGTGCCCGCCCGTGCGGAAGAAGTGGGTCTCGTTCGTCGTGATCGCGTCGAGGAAATGCTCCAGTTCGCCCGGGAGCCGCCCCTTCGTGAGCCGCTCGTAGTAGTCCTCGAACGACTCGATGGAGTGTTCCTTGAGCCGACGGCGGATGCGGTTGCTCAGCAGGGTGATCTTGCCGTCGTGCATGTGGATGCCGGTCTGGCGGAAGATGAACACCCGAAAACGCTCGAACTGCTCCGGCGTCAGCTTGGTGAGTTCGAACACGACGGCATGGCTCGCGGAGTGCGCGTGAGCATGGCGGAGGAGGCGAGACTGGAGCGGACGAGCCCGCGGGCGGCGTCAGACCTTGAATCGCTTGACGAGGTTCCGCAGGCCCTCCGCCTGGCCCCCGAGCTCCTCCGCGCTGGCCGCCATCTGCTCGGCGGACGCCGCGTTGGACTCGGTCGTCTGCGAGACCGAGCGGATCGCCATCTTCACCTCGGCGGCGCTCGCCGACTGCGACTCCGTGGCCGCGGCGATCGCCCCGATGCCGGTCGCGGTGCGGCCGACGGCCGCGACGATCGATTCGAGCGACTGCCCGACCTTTTCCGACAGGCCGGCACCCTCCTGCACCCGCTTCGTCGATTCCTTGATGAGGAGCGTGATCTCCTTGGCGGCCTCGCTGGCCCGCTCGGCCAGCTTCCGCACCTCGTCGGCGACGACCGCGAAGCCGAGGCCATGCTCACCGGCGCGGGCCGCCTCGATCGCCGCGTTGAGGGCCAGCAGGTTGGTCTGGCTCGCGATCTCGCTGATCACCTGGATGATGTCGTTGATCTGCTCGGACGACTTGCGGATGAGCTTCATCGAGTCGATCGCCTCGCGGACGGCACCGCGTCCCGCCTCCGCCATGCCCGTCGTCTCCTCCGCCTGGTGGCGGCTGTCGGCCGCGCTGCGCGAGATCGCCTCGATCGAACTGACGAGCTGCTCGACGGCCGCGGTCATCTCCTCGACGCTGGCGGCCTGCGACTGGGCGCCCTCGCTGAGGCCGCCGGAACTTTCGGCGATCATCCGCGCGCCCTCGTTCTGCTGGTCGGCCGCCTCCGAGATCTGACGGACGAGCGACCGCAGATCCTTGAACATCGCGCTCGCGTTGGCCGCGAGGCGGCCCATGTCGTCGTCCCCGGCGAACCCAGGCTCTCCCGTCAGGTCGCCGTGGGAGGCGGCGTTGAACACGTCGACCAGCGACCGCACCTTCCGCTCGAGGTCCTCCTTGGCGGCGAGGAGCTCGGCCTGCTGGATTTCCTCCCGCTCCCGGAGCCGCACCTGCTCGGTGATCACCTCCCA
>CAIWZS010000538.1 GCA_903917235.1 uncultured Planctomycetaceae bacterium
GTGTCGAGCACCGCCATGAAGGCCTTCTGCGGGATGTCCACCGACCCGATGCTCTTCATCCGCTTCTTGCCCTCCTTCTGCTTCGCCCACAGCTTCTTCTTGCGGGAGATGTCGCCGCCGTAGCACTTGGCCGTGACGTTCTTCCGCATCGCCGAGATCGTCTCGCGGGCGATCACCTTCGTGCCGATCGCGGCCTGCAGGGCGATCTCGAACATGTGGCGGTCGATCTCGCCGCGAAGCTTCTTGACGATCGCCCGGCCGCGGCGGTCCGCATCGCGGCGGTCGCAGATGATCGAGAGGGCATCGACCTTCTTGCCCCCCACCAGGATGTCGAGCCGGACGAGCTCGGCCGGGAAGTACCCGATCAGCTCGTAGTCCATCGTGCCGTAGCCGCGGGTCACGCTCTTGAGCTTGTCGTGCAGATCGTAGATCACCTCGGCCAGCGGCAGGTCGAAGGTGAGCATCGCGCGCGTCGGGGAGAGGTATTCGGTCTTCAGGTAGGTGCCGCGCCGATCGGTGCAGAGCTGCATGATCGGGCCGATGAACTCGACCGGGACCAGGAAATTCGTCCGCACGATCGGCTGGCGAAACTCCTCGATCAGCCCGGTGTCGGGCACGTCCTGCGGGTTGGTGATCTCGAGGGTCTCGCCGGTCTTCGTCAGGATCTGGTAGGTGACGTTGGGCGCCGTCTGCACGAGGTCGAGGTCGGCCTCCTGCTCGAGCCGCTGCTGGATGATCTCCATGTGCAGCAGGCCGAGAAAGCCGCAGCGGAACCCGAACCCGAGCGCCTCGCTGCTCTCCGGCGCGTACTCGAACGACGGGTCGTTGATCGCCAGCTTCTCGAGCGAGTCGCGCAGCTCCTCGAAATTCTCACCGTCGCTGGGATAGAGGCCGCAGTACACCATCCGCTGCGGCGGCTTGTATCCGGGGAGCGGCACGGCGGCCTCGTCGCCGGGGATGGTCACCGTGTCGCCGATGTGCACCTGCTTCACGTCCTTGATGTTGCAGACGAGGTAGCCCACCTGGCCGGCCGCGAGCTCCTCACAGGCGCGCCGCTGCGGCACGAACTGGCCCAGTTCGAGCACCTCGTGCGTGACGCCGGTGCGGAGGAAGCGGATCTTCTGGCCCCGGCGGATCGTGCCGTCCACCACGCGGACGTAGGTGATCGCACCGCGGTACGAGTCGTAGTGGCTGTCGAAGATCATCGCCCGCAGGGTCGCGGCGGGGTCGCCCTGCGGCGGCGGCACCCGCTCGACGATCGCCGCCAGCAGGTCGCCGATGCCGATGCCCGTCTTGGCACTCACGCGGATCACGTCGGCCGGCTCCACGGCGAGGCTCTGCTCCATCTCCTGGAGGACCTCGTCGATCCGCGCGTGCACGAGGTCGACCTTGTTGATCACCGGCACGATCGCCAGGTCCTGCCCGATCGCGGCGTACGCGTTGGCGACGGTCTGCGCCTCGACCCCCTGGAAGGCGTCGACGAGGAGCACGGCCCCCTCGCAGCAGGCCAGGCTGCGGGAGACCTCGTAGTGGAAGTCGACGTGGCCCGGCGTATCGATGAGGTTCAGTTCGTAGCGCTCGCCGTGATGGCGGTACTCCATCCGCACGGCCCGGGCCTTGATCGTGATGCCCCGCTGCCGCTCGAGCTCCATGTCGTCGAGCATCTGCTCCTTGAGCTGCCGCTTCTCCACCGTGCCGGTGGCCTCGAGGAGACGGTCGGCCAGCGTGCTCTTGCCATGGTCGATGTGCGCGATGATCGAGAAGTTGCGGATGTGTCGGCAGTCGATGCTCATGCCCTGATTCTACCCGCGGGGGAGCCGGTGCTGCGGCGCCGTCGGCCGCACCGTACCATAGGGGCTGTCGCGGTTCGCGACGGCGGCCGATTCCGGTGTCATTCGGACCGCACCTCCCTTCCCGTGTGTCGCATGGACGAGTGCCGCGCCGCTGTGCCCGGTCTCCGCCGGTCGACGCGGCGTCGCACGCCCGCCATGCTGGCGTGCGGCATGATGCTCGCGGTCACGGGTCCGTCGGGCCGGTCGTCCGAGACACGCGAGGCCGTCGCCACACCCCCCGCGGCGGTGTTTCTCGAGGCCCACTGCACGCGCTGCCACGACCGCGACGTCGCGGAGGGAGGCGTGCGGCTCGACGACCTGCCGACGACGATCACCACGGTGGAGGCCGCCGAACGCTGGCAGCGGGTGCTCGGCGTGCTCAACGCCGGCTCGATGCCACCCGGGGAGGAGCCGCGTCCCCCCGCGGCCGCGGCGACCGAGTTCCTCGCATCCCTGTCGCGCTCGCTCGCCGTCGCGCGGCGCACGATCGGCGATCAGGGGCGGGTCGGCACGCTGCGGCGGCTCAACCGGCGCGAATACGCGAGCACGCTCCGCTCGCTCCTCGGGCTCGACGTCGACGTGTCGAGCCTGCCGGACGACGCGGGGGCGGGCGGATACGACACCTTCGGCTCGGCACTCTTCATGTCGAGCGACCAGTTCGAGCAGTATCTCGCCGTCGGGCGTCGCGCCGCGGTCGGCGTCATCGACCGCTGGCGACGAGCGGCTGAACCGCTGCCCTCCAGCAGCACCGTGCGCACGGAGGTGGAGATCGCGGCACGCAGGCAGATGGGCGGACTGCTCAACGGATACTTCCTCGGCGGGTACCGCAAGGCGCGGGAATGGGAGGCTGCCGGGGCCGATCCGGCCCGCGCGAAGGACTTCGGGTTTCCGGACGAGCATGAGGCGACGTTCCGCATCCGCGCCTACGAGCAGTCGGGCCCCTACCTCGGGCAGTATCTCGCGCTGCCGAAGTCGGAGGAGGGCGCCTGGCTCACCTACCACACCGCCAACTACCACCACACGGAGACGATCACGATCCCCCCGGACGCCCCGCCGGGTCGCTACGTCCTGCGGCTGCGCGTCGGCGGCAACGAGAAGGTGCCGGTCTCGAGACGGTTCCTCGAGATGGGGATCGTCTCGGCCGACGACTTCCGCCGGCTCGGCGTGTTCCAGGTCACCGACCCGGTCCAGCGGCCGCAGACGATCGAGGTGCCCGTCACGATCACGCCCGACGGCCCCCGCGCCTTCTCCTTCCGTGAGAAGCGGCATGCGGACGCCGCGGCTGCGTCGTTTCAAAACGCCCTCGCGCGGGCGACCAACGGCGTCGGCCTCGACTGTGCGCTGTGGATCGACTGGGTGGAATGGGAAGGCCCGCTTCCCGATCCCGACGGGGCCGACCGGTGCCTCGCGCTCTTCGGCTCCGTCTTCCGTCCCGACCTCGACGTCGCTGCGACCCGCGCGATCCTCGAACGGATCGCCGTCCGTGCCTTCCGGGGTGTGCGGCCCGATGACGACTACCTCGATCGCCTGGTCATGATCCACGAGGCGCAGCGGGCCTCCGGCAGGCCTTTCGCCGACGCGCTCGTCGAGCCGCTGGCCGTCATGCTCGCCTCCCCGGCGTTCCTCTACCTGCACGAGCCGGCCGCCGGCCGTGCGGAGTCACGGGTGCCGGGGAGCACGGCCGGCGATGACCGCCTCCTTTCCGACCTCGAACTCGCGTCGCGTCTCTCCTTCTTCCTGTGGGCGTCCCCGCCCGATGACGACCTGATCGCGGCGGCGGCGGCCGGCGCACTCGACGATCCCGGTGTGCTCGCGAGGCAGGCCCGACGGCTGATCGCCGACTCCCGTTCGCTCGCCTGTGCCACGGGGTTCACCCACCAGTGGCTCGACGTCGACCGGCTCGACTTCTTCCGCTTCGATCACCAGCTCCACCCCGACTTCGACGAGGCCACCCGCGAAGCCGCGAAGGGGGAGATCTACCACACGTTCCACACGCTGCTCCAACGCGACCTCGACGCGCGTCGGCTGCTGGCCTGCGACTTCGTCGTCGTCGACGGACTCCTCGCGGCCTACTACGGCCTCGACGACGGCGCCGATCCCGCGAAGCCCAAGCCGATCACGGGCGACCACTTCCGTATGGTCCCGCTCCCCGCGGCCAGCCCGCGGGGTGGACTGCTCGGCATGGCGGCGATCCTCGGCATGGGCAGCAACGGCGAGCGCACGAGCCCCGTCGAACGCGGCGCGTGGGTGCTGCGGAAGCTGCTCAACGACCCGCCGCCTCCGGCGCCGCCGAACGTGCCGCAGCTCTCGCGGCTCGATGGCCGGAAGATCTCCGCGCGGGAGCGGCTGCTGGTCCATCAGGAGGAGCCCCAGTGCGCCCAGTGCCACCGCGCGATCGACCCGGTGGGATTCGGACTCGAGAACTTCGATGCGGCCGGCCGGTGGCGCACCGAGGACCACCTCTACCGGATGAACTTCGTGATGAAGAACGGGCCGCACGGCAAGGTCGTCGACGTGAGCTTTCCGATCGACCCGGCCGGTGCCTTCCACGGGGGCCCCGCCTTCGCGGACTTCTTCGAGCTGCGCACCGCGATCGCCGCCCGGGGGGACGACTTCCTGCGGGGCCTCGTCGAGAACCTGTTCGCCTACGCGATCGGCAGGCCGGTGAGCTTCGCCGATGCGGAGGTCATCGACGGGCTCGTCGCCCGCGCGGTGGCCGATGGTGGAGGCCTCGCGTCCATCGTCGAGGCGATCGTGACCACGCCCGAGTTCCGCACGCGGTGACGGCCACCGAGCCGTCGCGATCCCGAGGAGTCATCCCATGCATCCCACCCGCCGCACGGTGCTCAGGGCCGCCGGCACCGCCCTCGCGCTGCCGCTCCTGCCCTCCCTCGGCTGGCGACGGTTCGCGGCCGCGGCCCCGGTCACCGTGCCCACCCGCATGGTCTTTCTCTCGTTCGGCTGGGGCGTGACGAACGAGACGTGGTTTCCCGACCGGGCGAAGACCGGCGTCGACTACGACCTCCCGGAGGGGCTCGCGCCGCTCGCCCGGCACAAGGGCGGGATCACGGTCATCCAGGGCCTCGCGAACAAGTTCTCGAACGAAGCCCACTGGGGCAGCACCTTCTACCTCACGGGTGCCAACCGCTACGGCGTGCCGGGCAGCAGCTTCTCCAACTCGGTGTCGGCCGACCAGGTCGCGGCCGAGACGCTCGGCGCGGGGACGCGCTTCACGTCGCTCCAGCTGACGAGCCGGGACGCGGAGCAGTCGGGCCACGGGCCGGGCCTGTCGCTCGCGTGGAACCGCCAGGGCAAGCCGCTCGCCGGCCTGGACACCCCGCTCGCGGCCTACGAGAAGCTCTTCGGCGACGAGACCCTGCCGCTGGCCGACCGGCAACGGATGCTCCGCGAGCAGCGCAGCGTCCTCGACGCGGTCCTCGTGCAGGCGAGGTCGATCGACCGGACGCTCTCCGCCCGTGACCACGACAAGCTCGACGAATACTTCCAGTCGATCCGCGACATCGAGACGCGGCTCGCCAAGGAGGAATCGTGGATGACGACGCCCAAGCCCCGCCCGCCGCTCGACGCACCGGGCGCGTCGCTCGTCGGCGAGCAGGAAATCGCGCTCATGTACGACCTCATCGTGGCGGCCTTCCGCACCGACAGCACGCGCGTGATCACCTACCGCCAGCCGATGGCCAGTCTCATCAAGAGCATGGGCATCACGGTCGCGCCGCACGACCTGAGCCACTACACGCCGGGCGACCGGATGGAGGCCTCGAAGCGTCGCGACCGCAAGCAGAGCGAGCTGCTCGCCACGCTGCTCGACCGGCTCGCGGCGGTGCAGGAGGCGGACGGTTCGAGCCTGCTCGACCGGGTGAGCCTCTCGTTCGGCAGCAACATCCGCTCGATCCACTATCTCGACAACTGCCCGACCGTGATCGCCGGCGGCGGTGCGGGCATCCGACACGGGCGGCATGTCGTGCTCGAGGCGAAGCAGACGCCGCTGGCCAACCTCTGGCTCACGCTGCTCCAGGGGGTGGGCATCGAGACCGACTCCTTCGCCGACGCGACGGGCACGCTCGGCGAACTGACGAGCTAGAGCGCATCTGGTTTAGCTGGAGCGACGACTTGGCAAACCTGGAGACGGAGGCGAGGGGTCGGCGAACGCTCGAGGAGCTTTGGGCCGCCTCGGCCCACGCGACGAGACTTTTGCCGCCCCGAAGCCGTCGCTACACCAA
>CAIWZS010000539.1 GCA_903917235.1 uncultured Planctomycetaceae bacterium
CGAGCCCGCGCCCGACGCCAAACCGGCCACGTCGCCCCCGCCCGCCGACGCGACGGTCCGACCGACCGCCGCGACGGAGCCGCAGGCCGCGGCCGGAGGTCCACCGGCCGGAGCCGCGGCGACGACCGCCGGCCCCGGGGCGCCGGGCGACAAGCCGGCGGCCGGAGCCGCGTCACCCGCCGGCGGAGCGGACGCCAAACCTGATGCGAAACCGGACGCCACGTCGCCGGAAAAGCAGGCCCCCAAGCAGAACGCAACACCAGACGAAAAACCAGATACCAAGCCAGACGACAAGCCGGAGAAAGAGCCGCTCCCGGCGCCTGCCGACGCGCCCCGGAAGCCCGCGCCTCCGGCCGATGCCTGGGAGGCACTCGACCGTTTCGCCGATCGCCGTCACCGGTTCCAGCCGTCCGACCCGGCTACGCCGGGCATGTCGGCGCCGGGTGCCGTCGTCGTCGATTTCGCCCCGCACCTGTGGTCGCGGCTCTTCGACCTGGTCGCCTCGGCGGACTCGCGTCGCCGCGGCTCCGGACCGCTCGCCGACCGCGCCGCGTCGGCGTTCACGGAGCTCGGGGATGACCTCTCCGCGCTCTGGGGCGCATGGGCGGAGGGAACCGGCATCTCGAACGTGCGTGCCACGACGGCCACAGGCATCAAGCTGCAGGCGGTGCTGAACCACGCCGAGGAGGACGGGTTCACGCAGCGCTGGGTCGCCGCCCCTCCGACGTTTACCAGGGCGGTGGCGGCCCGCAACGACGCGCTCGTGGTGCTCCGGTCGATCATCGACGTGAGCGGCAGGATCGGTGGGGGCAGCGCGACCCCGCCCATCGACCCCGCCCGCATCGCCACGCTGCTCGACAAGGTCGCCGACCTCACCGCGATGATCCGCCGCATCCCTCGGTCAGGCCAGGTGGCGCCGACGGTGGCCGGACTCGACCCGCTCTCGTCCGCGACCCGCAGCCTCGTCACGGAGACCACCGTCGCCGTCGAGCTGCTCCGGGGGGTGGTCCGATCGTACGTGGCCACCGACGTGACCAACCGTGAAGGCTACGGGTTCGAAGGCCGGGTCGCCGCGCTCGGCAGTCCCGTGATCGGCACGGACGTGCGGGGAAGGATCGACCGGCGCCTCGAGGTCGCACGCGCCGCGCGGACGTCGGTCGATGCATCGAAGCCGCAGCCCGGCGACGCCAGGGGGGCCCTGCCCAGACTTCCGGACGCGTCGGGGCCGACCCCGACGATCGTCGAACTCGACGACGCGGTCGATCGCATGAACCTCGAGTTCATCGCCGGCCGGGCGCTCGAAATCGCCGGACTCGTCGAGGCGGGCGTGGGCCTCGAAGGGGCCGACCTGGCAGCACGGCCCGACTACGTGATGCTCACGGCCGATGTCGCCGCGATTCGCCGCGCCGCGGCGGGCCTTCCGCGGTCGGCTGCCAATCGGGAGGCATCCCTCGACCAGATCGTCGCGCTCGGCGGCCTCCTCGCCCAACTCGAGGCACGCATCGCGGGCATCGTCGGCATGGGACGAAACGAGGACGGCACGGTCAGTCGGACGCTCGACGACATCGGTGCGAGCCTGCTGCGCGTGCTCGACGCCAGGGATGCGGCCACGCTCGACCGGCCGATCGTGGCGGGGATGCCCGACTGGATGCCGCGCGTGAAAGCGGCCCTCGCGTTCGAGTCGCGCGCGGGCACCCGGCTGTCGCTCGCGCAACCGCTCGAGGGGCGCATCGTCGCGCCCGGCAATCAGCAGCCGCCGCCCGAGGCGGTGCTCCGGCTGACGTTCGACCCGGCCGACATCCGCGTGATCCTCAGCGACGGCCGGGAGATCCGACCACTCGAGCCGCTGCCCGCGCGGGAACTGCCCTTCGCGGGGGGCACCCTGGGGCTGCGGATCCTCGCCAACCGCGATCGCACCACCAACGAAAAGCCCTTCGTCGTGCTCGCCATGGCGCTCGATTCGGCGACGCTCAAGGGCACGGCGGAAGTCCAGCTGGAACTGCCCACACGACGCGACATCGCGCTCGGCGTACGACGCGTGCCCCGGGAACCGGGTTCGAAGGAGGGCTCGTGGCGGTTCGCCACGCGATCGCAGCGCGCCACCCCATCACGCGGGGTTTCGGCCGCGGAGCGTTTCGAGGCGGACCTCCTCGCCGTCCCCGGAATGACGACCGCGTGGGAGCTCGCCGTCGAGAACCGGGCCGACATCGCCCGGACGTTCGTCGCGCGGCTCTTCTCGCTGCCACCCCAGGAAGCGATCAACTCGCAGTCGGGCCGCACGCGTGCGGCCGTGTGGTCCGACTTCTGCGACACCCTCGAGGCGGGCGGTGTCGTGCCCGAGCCGGTCGCCACGATCGACAAACTCTCGCTCGCTCCCCAGTCCGATCCGACGCCGCTTACCTTTCCGCCGCCGCCGCCCAAGGCCGAATTGCCCCCGCCGTCCGCAGCGGGCGCGGCCCAGCCGGCGGCCTCGCCGCCACCGTCGATCGGCCCGGATTACGCCGTCGTGCTCGACGAGACCACGCCGGGCGAGCCGCGTCGGTCGTTCTTCGTGCGGCTCAAGCTCTCCGTGGAGCATCCGCGGGAACGGCTGCGGGCCTCTGCGACCTGGAGCCGCGACGAGCGCGTCGTCTCGGTGCGGATCGAGCCCACGGAGACCGCCGGGCCGGATGCCCTGCCGCTGGAAGGGCTCCGCGTCTCGCTCGAGCCGTTGCCGTCGGCCCCGTCGCGGGAGGCGCAGCCGCTTGGCCTGCGCCGCGCCGCGACCGTGCTCACGCGGTCGCGGCCCCAGGACGTGCTCACGGCGACCTGGCAGGGCTCGGACACCGACGCCCGGGCCTGGCTGTCCTTGTCGGTCAACGGCTATCCACGGGCCTTCGTCTTCATCGTCGACTGCAGCGCCGCGGCCGACGGGATCGCGCAGGAGCCACAGGACGACTACCGCGCGATCACGTTCGCCGGCCCCCGGCCGCCCGCACCCGAGGCGCTCGCGGCGCCGGCCGACGCCATTCCGGTCACGCTCCTGGTGGATGCGCCGCCCGACATCGCTCCACCCGAGGACGCCGCCACAGCGCCCCGTGGCCGCGAGCCGATCGTCTCGCTCGCATTCCGCGCCGTCCGCGCCGGCGGCATGATGGCCGAGGGCACGCAGACCGTCTGGACCGCCGTGGGCGACCGACGGGTGACCTACACCGCGCAGCCGCCCAAGGGATCCGCCGCGATCGCGGTGAACGCCGCCGTCGCCGACTGGTCGATCGCGCCGACGGGAGAGGGCTACGTCGACCTCGATCTGGTCGCCGAGGCGACGCTCGCGTCGCCCGGCATGGCGGCACCCCTCAAGGACACCCGCACCTTCGTCATGGACGGCAGGCCGCCGAAGGTCGAGGTGCCGCCGCTGGTGAACGCCACCGTGGGCCGCCGTCTCACGATTCCGATCCAGGCGGTCGACGACCCGCGTGAATCCTTCGCGCTCGCCCCGGGCACCCACATTCCCGGCGTGTCGGGCGTGGCACGCGTCGAGTGGGCCCTCGACCTCAAGGGGGACGGCAAGCCCGAGGCCTGGGCTCCCGCCGTCGGGCTCGGTGGGGGCGACTACGAGGTGCGCGTGGACACGCAGCAACTGCCCCCCGGCGTGCGGGTGCCGCTGCTCGTGCGGGCGACCGACCGGGTCGGCCTGGCCCATCCGCCGAGCCGCGTCTGGATCGACACGTCCGTCGCCGTCGCGAAGGGACAGATCAACGGGCGGGTCGTCCTCCAGAATCGCGGCGAGCGCAATGTCCTCGTGCGGATCGACGGGCCCAACGCGCCGCCCGCGCAGCGATCCGGCACGAACGGCGGCTTCACCTTCCGCGATCTCGACCCGGGAACCTACACGCTCAAGGCGGCCGGACCGGTGCGCAACCGCTCCTACACCTCGGAGGCGACGACGGCCGTCGTCGCGCCGCCCCCCGCGCCGGCACCGAACGTCACCCTCGAACTGAAATGAACGACGCCGTGGTCGGCCGAATCGCATGACCCAGCCGCCCTCTCCGCAACCCGACGAGACACCCTCCTGGCGGACGCCGGGCGACGCCGCTCCGGCCGCCGGGGGTCGCCGCCACCGCGCCGCCATGCGCGAGTCGTGGCGGGTGTCCCCGGAGGCCGTGAACTCCGGTTCGGCGCTCGCGAGGCTCCTGTCGCGGCTCGGCCTTTCGGCCGTGCTGCTCGCCCTCGTGGTGGCGCTCGTCTGGCTGCTCCTGTCCCTCAAGCGGGACGTCCCGGTCGTGGCGTACTTCGCCAAGGTCTACGAGCCGCCACTCATGCCGATCAGGCTGGCGTTCGAGGATGCCGCGCTCCTCGCGCGTCTCTCCCGCTCGGACGGCTCCCTCTTCCGTTCGCGATCGATCGCCCTCGAGGAACTCGGCGCGACCCTCGAGACGGCGACGGTGGACGAGATGGTCAAGGCGTTCGCCGACCGCCTCGCCAAGGTGAAGCCGGGCGGGCCCGACAAGAACGTGGTGATGCTCTACCTGTCGATGCTCGGCGGCATCGACAGCGACGGCAATGCCTGCCTCATCCCGCCGGGTGTGTCAGGAGCGGAACCGAGCCTCGCGGAGGGACTGTCGATCCCCGTGGAGCGGCTCCTCGAGACCGCGCGGGCCGCGGTGCCCGAGAAGGCGAAACTCCTCGTCGTGCTCGACGCGTGCCACGGCGGACTCCAGTGGCCGCTGGGTCTCGTCGACGGGGCGTTCGCGCCGGCGGTGGAGGCCGCGGTGGAGGCCGCGGACCTGCCGCGAACCTGGGTGCTGCTCCCCGCCTCGATCGGCCAGTCATCGCAGGCCGACCCCACTGACGGCGCGAGCGTCTTCGTCCGTTTTCTCGCCGCGGGCCTGCGGGGCGCCGCCGACTCGGCCCGCACCGGCGACCGTGACGGCACGGTCGAACTGGGTGAATTGACCACCTACCTCACCTCGCGCGTCGATCAATGGTCCACGTCCCGCCACGGAGCGCGGCAGACGCCCGTGCTCTATCCGCCGATCGACGGGCCGGGGCGGGCCGGCGGCGAGTCGCTCGTGCGTGTCGAGAACTGGGACGCCGAGCGCGAGATCGCCGAGGCGCTCGCGGCGTCGCGCTCGCGGACGACCTCCGGGGCCGCCGTGGCGGCGTCCGAGGCGGATCCATGGCTCGCTGAAAACTGGGACACCGCCGACGCCCTCAGCCGTATCGCCGCCCACGACCGGCCGTTACTGTGGCAGCGGTACCAGCAGCTCATCCTGCGGGCCGAGATGCTCTTCCGCGCCGGTCCCGGCTACGCCCGCGAACTGCGTCGCACCGTGACGCTCGTCGAGCGGATGGAGATGGAACTGGTCTCCCACTATCCCTCGGCACTGCGCTCGGCCTTCGGCGACCCGACGTTCGCCGAGCGACTGGAGTCGGAGCCGATCGCGAACTCGATGCCCAACACCGAGTATCTGCCGATCCTGCGCATGGGGCGGGCCACGCTCCACAGGAACGCCGTCCCCCTGCCACCGGCGCAGTCCGCAGTGCGTGACGCGCTCGTCGCCTACGTGACGCAGCCCGCCCCGGAACGCTCCCCCCCCGCCACCGCGGGCTCCGCGCTCGAGTGGAGCCAGCGGGCGACGCTCGCCTGGGATTGGCTCATGGAAACGATCGACGCCGGCACGGTGGTCGACCGGCCATTCCTGGGGAGATGGCTCGAGTTCGTCGGGGCGAAGCCCGACTCCATCCCGGCGGAGCCGACGGAATTCACCGCGGCCCGCGCACTCGTCCGCGACGCGAGCGACGACGCGTGGCGCACGGCCCCGCGGCTGCCCGGCCTGCTCCTCGAGTCGCTCAAGGCGACCGATGACTGCCGCTTCCCGGTGGATGTCCGGGCCGATCGGATCATCGCGTTTCTCGAGCCGACGGTCGAGGCCGAGGATCAGCGGCGGCTCGCCTTCGACCTGTTCTTCCTCGGCGACGCCCCGTCGCTCGAACGGGCGGACACACTCGCGCGCGCCGCGACGGAGAGGCTCGAGTCGGCGGCCCGCGTCGGGGCCGTCATCTCCGACCTCTACGCCGCATCCGACCGGCTGCTCGAGGAGATGCCGTGGCTCACGGCCTGGTGGTCGGCCGAGGCCCGCGCCAGTCGCATCTCGGCGCTCGGCAACGACGGCCTGAGCAACGAGACGGTGCCGCTCGACCTCGACTGGTCCGCGGTGGTCGAGTCCCTGACGCAGTTCACGGCGATGATGGCGTCGCTGGGCGAGGACGCCGCGGCTGCGGCCGGCAACGCCGACGGCTTCCTCGAGCGGACGGCCTTGCGTCACGACGCCGTGGAACGCGCCGTCCAGCCGCTGCGCGACGTCTTCCGCTCGAGCGTGGACCTTCTCGGCGCCTCGGCGCCCGACAGCGTCGACACCCTGGCCCGCATCCGGCGCATCCTCGCCACGCCGCTGGTGCGCGGTGAGGCGCGGATGCGGCTCTGGAAACGCGAGCGTGAACTGACATATCGATTCAGCGAGACCCTGCCGACGGCCACGATCGACCACGAGCCGCACCTGGCGACGGGCGTCGACACGGTCGTCTCCACCTGGATGTCCCTGCGCGGCCTGTTCGTGCAGCCGCTCGTCCCGGTGCTCGCCTCCACGGCGTCGGCCCTGCCGTCGAAGCCGGTTCGTGCCGAGGACTTCGCCAGGGCCCTGGGCAAGCAGGTCGCCGACGTGCTCGGCAGGGTCGACGGCGTGCTGCAGGCGGCCGGCGAGGAGGCCGTGGCGACCGCCACGACCCGGCGTGCGAACCTCGAGCGGGAGGAGGTCATGAGCCGCACCCTGGCCCCCGTCGCCTGCAACCGGATCGGGCTCGACATCTCCCCGCACGTGCGGCTGCGGGTCATCAACTGGCACGACCGTTTCCTCGCGGCCGCCACCGACGCGCTCGAGGACTTCTGGGCGGGCGCCTGGGTCGAGGGAGCCGGCGACGACTCGGCGCCGTGGTGCTGGACCGCGGCGAAAGTGCTCCTGGACAAGGCGGCCGAGACCGTCGATTCCGCACGGATGGACCACGGAAGGGTGCAGCGGCAGGCCGTCGCGACGCAGCTGGAGGCCCTCGTCAACCCGGGGGTGCCGGGCGCCGATCCCGGCTTCTTCGGGACGATCGAACTCGAGCCTCGCACGATCCCCGTCTTTCGCGCCGAGGCGGGAGACCTGCCGATGAACACCGTCACGCTCACGCCCCGCAGCGGCGTCCCCGCGGGCCTGGCCACGACGTGGTTCGCGGAGTCGATCCGGGGCCTGCCGCTGCCCATCGTCTCGCTCGACGGCTCCGACCCGCGCACCCGCCTGCCGCTCGAGGTGATGCGCAACGGCCAGCCGTCGCGGCTCTCGTCATGGCAGATCGATGCCGACGCGATCGACTCACTCGGCACCCGGGCTGCCGACCTCCGCGACGGTGGACGCGTGCTCGACCTCGTGGCGTGGTTCCGCGGCCACCGCATCGTCGTCGCCGCGCCGCTGGCGCCCGCATCGACCCTCCGGGTGACGGAGTGGGACGCCCCGCGAATGCCGCCGCCGCGGGTCGCCGTGCGCGGCGACGTGCCGCGGCATCAGAAGGTGGCGGTGATCTTCGACTGCTCCGGCAGCATGGGGCAGCGTCTTCCCGACGGACGCACCCGGCTCGAGGCGGGGCGCATGGCCCTCTACGAGGTGCTCGAACAGATCGCCGTCGAGGGGGGCTGGACCGCGTCGGTGTGGCTCTACGGGCATCGCACGCAATGGTCCCGCGATCGGCGCGGCCGCTACACGGCCGGACTCACGAAGGTCGGCGAGCGCGACCGCGATCGGAAGACCGCCGGGGGAGACGGATCCTATTCCCTCCTGCCGGGCAACGACGTCGAGCAGGTGCTCGAGCCGCAGCCCCTCGTGCCGCTCCAGGTGGCCCGCATCCGCGGCATCGTCGACGCGCTCGAGCCCGGCGGCGAGACGCCGCTCTACCTCGCGCTCAACGAGGCGCTGCGGGTCGACTTTGCGGACCAGGATGCGGGACCGGGCCACGTGCTCGTCGTGACCGACGGCGGCAACGACCAGTCGGGCGGCCGCATCACGTCGTCGGCCGACGTGCTGCGGACGCTCGCGCGGCTCAACGTGCGCCGACCTCCCCGTGATCGCGTGCGGATCGACGTGATCGGCTTCGACCTGCTGGCCGGCGTCTTCGACCGCGAACTCCGGCTCCAGGATCTGCAGTCGCTCGCCCGCGACTCCGAGGGGGTGTATTACGACGCGACCGACGCCCGCCGGCTCTCCGCGGCGCTGCGGTCGTCGCTGCAGGTCGCCCGCTGGGGCGTGGACGGCCTCGTGCCTCCCCACGAGACGGTGATGGTCGGGGAGGCGATTCCCCTGCCGAGCCCCGTCGAGGGGACGACCGACACCTACGACGTCTTCCTCGACACGGCCACCGCGCCGCCGCGCCGACGCGTGTCGGTGAAGGGAGGGGAGGCGCTCGAGCTCTTCGTCGGTGGACGGGGCCGGCAGCTTCAGTTCCGTCGCTACGACGGCGGCACCGAGCAGGGCATCCGTGATGCCGTGGCCGGCCTGCTGGACCCGGCGGGGCCGGAGCGCACCTGGTTCGTCGCCGCCCACATGGCCCGCCGCGACGGCACGGCGGTCACGTTCCCCGTGTCGATCCAAAACGGTGTCGCCGACGGCTTCTCACCGCGCCCCGTCGAACTCTGGGCGGTGCTCCAGCCGACCGGCCCCGACGGACCCGTGGGCCTGCCGTACGTCTTCTTCGACCTCGCGTTCCAGCCACTGCGTCCGGTCCCGGTCATCGACCTGAAGGCCAACGACTGGCCGCAGCCGGCGACCGCGGCGGAGATCCGGGCGTGGTTCCGGTTCGGTCCGGCGGAGCAGGAGGTGGCGATGCCGATCGGCGAGTTTTTGCCGGCGATCGAACGCACGATCCCGCTGGCCAACATGCCCGGCTCCTCGCTGCGCGTGCTCGTCCGTCCCATCGAATCGCTCACGACCTTGCGGATGACGGTGATCGAGGACCATCCACCCTCGCTCGCTCCGCTCCTGCCGCTGCTGCGGGTGAGCGTGGGACCGGGATGCCGCCGCGCCGTCCACCTCCTCGCTCCCGGGGGCAGCCGCGTGCGTCACGAATTCACGCTCGCGATGCTCGACGGACAGCTGCCCCCCGACGTCATGCTCACCGCCACGCGGAGCGAGACCATCAAGCGCGGCGCCATCGGGCCGACCACGATCGGCGGCAACCCGAAGACGCTCGTCGTCCCCGTGCCTGCACGATGAGCGGCCCATGAGGCCGTGCGGGAGAGCGAACGGTCGTCCCGGCGCGTCCGAGTCCGAAAATGACTC
>CAIWZS010000540.1 GCA_903917235.1 uncultured Planctomycetaceae bacterium
GCCGACGAAGGCATTGACAAGGGCCTGAGCGGTATTCACAGCAGCGGCCGAGTCGATGCGGCCGATCACGCGGGCGGCGGCGGTGGCGGCCGTGCTGACGTTCGCGGTGAGCACGTTCGCTCGATAGCCGCCGAACGTGACGCTCTGGCGATCGCCTGAAAGCGACAATGCACCATGGGTAACCGAGCCACCTTCCAGCGTAAGCGCCGATCCGCCCGCCGATGTGACGGGGATCGATTGCACCACCACGCCGGCGGTCGTGATCTCGAGCAGCGTGACCGCGGCAGCAGCGGCGTCGAGTGTGTTCGTCCCGTCACCCACCCGCAGCACGAGCAGATTGCCGGGCGTGAACGGCGCCGGGCCCACCTCGAGCGTGCTGCCGAAGGCGGTCGTGTCGCTCGCCGCAAAGCCGTTCCCTGGGACGAAGAACGCCCGAATGCCTGGGTAGCTGCCGATCGGGATCGCGGTGGTCGCGACGCTGAACGTGCCGTTCACGCCGGAACCACCGATCGTGGTCGTCGAGGCGAGCAGCGCGCCCGACGGTCCGCCAACACGGATCTCCACGATGCCGGCGGGTGTGGCCGTCCCGGCTCCGGCGGTCACGGTGCCCGAGAACGTCACCGTTTGGCCTGCGACGGCGGTCAGTGGCGAGATCCCGGTGAGCGTGGTGGTGGTCGGTGCGAGGGTCGAGACGTTCGACACGGAGGTGTAGGTCGTGCCCACCGAGTTGGTCGCGAACGCCTTGAACGTGTAGTCGGTCGCGGGAGCGAGTCCGGTCAACGCCGTGGCGAGCCCTCCGGTCGTGCCCGCGACCGTGACCTTCGTCACGCCCGAGCCATTGATCAGCGGGTCGGAGTTCGTGCCGGTGACGGCGTAGACGAATCCCCGTTCGGTGATCGGGTCGCCGCCGTCGCTCGAAACCGTCGCGGCGAGTGACGCGGCCGTGGCGGTCACGCCGCTGGTGGCAGGCGAGTCGAGGGCGACGACCGGTGCCGTCGGGGCGGCGAGCGTGGTGAACGTGTCCGTTGCGGAGTAGGCCGTTCCAGCCGAGTTGATCGCGTAGGCCCGATAGGTGTAGCCGCTCGAGGACGCCAGCCCCGTGACGGGCACGGTGAATACGCCCGTGCCTCCGGCAGCGGCGGCCAACCTCGTGACGCCCGTGCCGCCGATCTCGGGCGACGCGTTGGCGCTCGTGAGGGAGTAGACGACGCCGCGCTCCGTGACGTTGGCGAAGCCATCGGCCGTGACGGTGCCGCCGAGCGTGGCCGCCGAAGGCGTCACGGACGTTGAAGTGGGCGATGCGACCGTGGGGACGACGGCAGGGATTGGATCGCCGGTGAGCGTGACGTTGTCGAACCGCCAGAGGCCGGTCGCGGCGTAGTCGCCGGTGGCGGTGCTCGTGCCGGGCGAGAAGACGGCCGCGGCGGCGGCCCGCATGTAGGCGGTGTCGGTGGCGAACTCGGAGAGCGTGCTGTTCTGGTCGAAGGCCTGCGGCGAGAAGATCGACACCACCCGCACGCCGAAGTTCGGATTGTTGTCGGCCCCGGTCACGCTCGAGAGGTCGACGGTGAACGTCGAGAAGACGCTGTCGGGCGACAGGCCGCCGGCGTTGTTCCAGAAGCCCGTGACCCAGCTCGTGCCGCCGTCGAGCGTGTAGTCCACCCGTGCCCAGCGCGAGGCGGTGCTCGAGGCCCGGCTGTCGAACGAGAAGGTGATGTTCTCGCGGCCGACGGTGCTCGTGAGGAACTGCACGCCCCGCCCGCCGCTCTCCGCCCCCTGGGCTGCGAAGTTGGTGACGTTCCAGGCGGCGAGGGTGCCGTTGCCCGCCGCGAACGTGGCCGTCGTTCCGCCCACGAGGCTGGCCGTGCCGGTGCCGACGGCCGGGGTCGTGACGTCACCCTCGAACGTCCACTGTACGACCGGCAGCGCTGCCGTCGTAAACGTGTCGACGGTCGTGTAGGTCGTGCCAGCGGCGTTCGTGGCGTATGCCTTGAAGGAATACCCCGATGCGGGAGCCAGACCGGTTGGCCGTGTTGTAAAGACACCGATACCCCCGGCTCCGGCA
>CAIWZS010000541.1 GCA_903917235.1 uncultured Planctomycetaceae bacterium
CCAAAGTCCCCGCGGCGACCCCGAAGGCTTCCGGCCCCCTGCCCACGACGACCGCCGAAAAGATCGCGTGGTGTCGTACGCACGACGCGAAAGGCTGATGCGACGGCTCGATCCGCGGGGGAATGCCGCCGCGCGCTCGTGACGACCCGGACCGCAACGACTGGCGCGATCGCGCAAGGAGGCGAGCGATGGAGTGCGTGAAGAACGGGACGCGGCACGTGGCCGGCACGGGGATGATCAGCGCCTTCTGTCTGGTGCTGCTGGCCGCCATGCCGCTCGCGGGCTGCAGCCGGCTCTCCCAGCATCCGCTCGTCGTCGCGGCGGTCGAGGAGGTGAGCGGCAATCCGCGCGTCGCGGAGATGCTCGGCAAGCCGGTGACCTGTGGCACGGCCGTGCGCGGCACAGCCAACGAAACCGACGGCATCGCCTCGCTGCAGTTCGACGCCCGGGGTTCGCAGGGGTCGGGAATCGTCGTGGTCGAGGGGAAAAAAACCCGGGGGGCCTGGGGCGTGACGCACCTCGAGCTGCGCCCCCCCAACGGGGCCGCGCTGCAGCTCACCGCCGACCTCGAAGCCCGCGTGGGCGTGGACACCCCGGCATTCGACCCACGCGCCGCACCGGTCGCGCCATCCGGAGCGAAGCCTCCGCCCAGCGAAATCGAGATCACACTGCCGCCCGGTCCGCCCGGCCAGTGAGCCTCGCGTGGAGGCCGATCGACCCTGCCGCGCTCCTGCTCACCGGCTGCGCGCGACGCTGCGATTTTGCAGCGACGATTTGTTTGACTCGCGTGAAGTGCGTTCCATAATGACGCTGTTCCTGTCGAACGTCCTCCGACCCGTCGTGGCCAGTCCGGCCGCCCCTTGAACGGGTCGCATGTCGGTCTCCGAGCGCCCGGCTCATCGCCCGGCGGCCGGTTCGTGATCGACATGCTCGTGAGGACCGAACGGAACGCGCGCACCCGGGGTCAGCGGGATGGTCCTGCCGACCGATCGGGACACGATCAACGTGGTTTCCTGGAGTCCTTTCGTTCCCATGGCACGGATTCGCAACGTCTTCGAAATCATCGAACTGTACGGCCACGACGAGAACTTCGAGCCCCAGTGCACCGACGACTTCGCGCCGACCCATGCGCCCGCCGGGTCGAAGCAGAAGATCGACGTCCTGGCGGAGCGGATCCAGCGCGGCATGCCGCTGTGGCACCCCGAGGACTCGACGGACTCGTCCGCCGACATGCTCGTGGGCGCCGAAGGCTGACCGCGCGTCTCACGGCGCGGCGACGACGTCGCCCGACGCACGGCCGACGAGGCCCGAATCATCCCCCTCCGCGGGTCCTGGCGCGGAGGGCGATTTCGATGTCGCGTTTCGCCGAGGCGGCCTTCAGCTTCTCGCGCTTGTCGTGCGCCTTCCGTCCGCGGCCCACGCCGACGAGGACCTTCACGCGGCCGTTCTTGAAGTACATCTTCAGCGGCACGAGCGTCAGGGTCTTCTCGAACGCCTGCGCGGCGAACTTCCGGATCTCGCGCCGGTGGAGCAGCAGCTTCCGGGGCCGCTTCGGTCGGTGATTGAGCTGGTTGGCCTTCTCGTACTCGGGAATGTCGCAGCCGATCAGCCACACCTCGTCCCCATCCACCCGACCGTAGGCCTCCTCGAGCGACGTGCGGCCGGATCGCAGGCTCTTCACCTCGCTGCCGACGAGCACGATCCCACACTCGAGCGTGTCGAGAATCTCGTACTCGTGCCGTGCGCGCCGGTTTTCCGCGACGACCCGCTCCGCAGGCTTCTCTCCCGCCTTCTTGGCGGACGGCTTCGGGGTCGCTCGGGTCGGTTTCGGGGCGGTCACGACGGCGGTCGGTTCCGTGGCGGCGGTCGATCCGGACATTACACTGTACGCCGGCTCGATCGCACACGGCAGCCGCGGGCGTTTCGCTTCCCATCGACTCGGGCCTCTCGTGGGCCGGACCCGCGACGATTCGATCTCCCACCTCATACCGCACCGTCCGGCCGCGATCACGGCCGACTCGCCATGCCCCACCGGTCCCCTCAGATGGCCGTCTCCCTCGTCGCGGCCGCGCTCGCCGCCGTCCCGTGGTGGGGTGCCGCGGCACGCGGTCAGGCCGTCGCGGTGGAGACCGATCGGCCGGGCATGGTCACCGGTGACGCGCGGCCCGCGGGAGACCACGCGGTGCGCGTGGATGGCGGCTGGATGGTGGCGTATGACGAGTCCATCCCCGGCACCGACGTCACCTTCCGCATGATCCCGGTTCCCGGCGGCACGTTCCGGATGGGATCGCCGTCCGACGAGGCCGGCCGATCGGCCGACGAGGGTCCTGTCTTCGAGGTCACCGTCGAGCCGCGATGGATGGGCCGCTGCGAGGTGAGCTGGGCCGAGTACCGCCGGTACATGGACGCCTGCGACCTCTTCAAGGCGCTCGAGTCGTCCGGCCTGCGGCTCGTGACGACCGAAAACGAGGCGGACGCCGTCACGGCGCCCTCCAATCTCTACGACCCGACCACGACGTTCACGAACGGCGAAGACCCCGAACTTCCCGCCGTCACCATGACCCAGTTCGCCGCCAGGCAGTACACGAAGTGGCTGAGCGGCTTGACGGGCCGGTTCCATCGCATCCCCTCCGAGTCGGAGTGGGAGCATGCCTGCCGCGCGGGAACGACGACGCCATGGTCCAGCGGCGCGGACCCGGCCTCGCTCGACGAGGTCGCATGGGTCTCCGCCAACTCGGACGAGACCACGCACGCCGTCGGCACGAAGGGTGCCAATGCGTTCGGCCTCCACGACATGCACGGCAACGTGGCCGAATGGGTGGTCGACGAGCTGCTCGCCGACGGCTACGCGAGACAGGCGGCGGCACCCCAGCCGCTGGCCGCCGCCGCCGCCATCGCCTGGCCGCAGCGACTCTATCCACGCGTGGTCCGCGGCGGCGCGTATTACGACGACGCCGCGGCGTGCCGCAGCGCCTCCCGTCGCGGGTCGCGTGACGCGGGGGGCACTGCGGCCAATCCGGACTGGAAGGACGTCGACCCGAACCTGCCCAAGAGTCCGTGGTGGTACACGGAGGCCCCGGCCCTCGGCGTGGGGATGCGGCTCGTGCGCCCCCTGCAGGAGCCGGACGCCGCGACCCGTGCCCGCTGGTGGGACGCGGACGTCGAGAGCATCCGTGCCGACGCCGCCGATCGGCTGGCCCAGGGGCGCGGAGCGCGGGGCCTGGTCGACCCGAAGCTGCCGGAGGCGGCCCGGGCGGCAGGACTCGCCGATTGACGCTCGGGCGCACAGGGCAGCACACGATCACGACCGACCGACCACCCACGACCGACCTGACGGAACCGTGCGAACGCGGGAGCGAATGACCTGATGAAGACGCGCAAGACGAACGCCGGAAATCGAGGGCCGGCGCGAGGGCGGATCGCCCCGCACATCCTGCCCGCGCTCGCGCTGATCATGCTCCCCGCGCTCGCGCTCGTCGCGGGACCGTCGGCCACGGCCCGGGCCGCCGACTGGCCGGACTGGCGAGGACCGATGCAGGACCGCCACGTGCCCGCCGGACCGCCGCTCGTGACCACGTTCGACGCGGCGTCCGGGAGGAACGTGCTCTGGACGAACGAGCACGCCGGCGGCATTTCCACGCCGGTCGTCATGGACGGCCGGCTCTTCACGCTCGCACGCTCCCAGCCCGACACCGTGGACGAGGGGGAGATGGTCATCTGCCTCGACGCGGTCACGGGGAAGGAACTCTGGCGCAACGTCTTCAACGTGTACCTGTCGGACGTGCCCGCCGAGCGCGTCGGGTGGTCGGCGATCGTCGCGGATCCTGAGTCGGACACGGTCTTCGCCCACGGCGTCTGCGGCGTCTTCACCGCGATCGACGCGGCCACCGGCGGCACGAAGTGGCAGCGGTCGCTGCACGAGGAGTTCGGCTTCCTCTCGACGTACGGCGGCCGCACGAACGTGCCGATCGTGTTCGAGGACCTCGTCATCGCCAGCGCCGTCGTCACCGGCTGGGGTGACACCGCCCGGCCCGCGCACCGCTTTCTCGGGCTCGACAAGGCGACCGGCGAGGTCCGCTGGATGAACGGCACGAAGGAACTGCCCGAGGACACGACCTACAGCACCCCGGCGCTCGCCGTGCTCGATGGCCAGGCGGCGCTCGTGTTCGGATCGAGTGACGGCAGCACCTGGAACTTCCAGCCGCGGACGGGGAGGGCCCTGTGGAACGTCAGGCTCTCGCGCCGCGGCGTGAACTCGTCGCCGCTCGTCATCGGCGACGAGGTCTGGATCACGCAGGCGGAGGAGAACCTCGACAACACGTCGATGGGATCCCTCACGGCCTTCCGCGGTGCGGGCTCCGGTGACATCACCGACACGGCGGTCGCCTGGCAGGCCAAGGGCGTCACGGCCGGCAAATCGATGCCCGTGGTCCTCGGCGACCGCATCTACGTGGTGGACGACGGTGCGAAGGTGCACATCTTCGACAAGGCGACCGGCGCTCGGGTCGGCCGCCCCCTCAAGCTGCTCGGCACGATCGCCCGCGGGAGTCCGCTCGTCTCCGACGGCAAGCTCTGGATCTGCTCGACGAGCGGCTGGCACGTGCTGGAGCCGAAGGGGGACGGCCTCACGTTCGTCGATCGGCGCCGGCTCGAGGCCGACGACGAGGTGACCGCCTCGCCGATCGCGTGGAACGGCCGGATCTATCTGTCGACCGTCTCCCGTCTGTACTGCCTCGGTGACGGCACGCCACCCGAGGTGTCCGGCCCGACCGAGACGCGGGCCGAGCTCGTGTCGCGGGCGACGTCCGGGGCGCCGGGAGAGCCGGCATGGCTGCAGGTGGTGCCGGCCGAGGCACAGATCGCGGCGGGCGCGACGGTGCCGCTGCGGACCCGGCTCTTCGATGCGGCGGGTCGATTCGTCAAGGAGGCCCCCGCGACCTTCACGACCACGGCCGGGGCCGTCAGCGATGCGGGTGCGTACACCTCCCCCGCGGGCGTGCACGCCGGCGCGATCGTGACGGCCAAGGTCGGCACGCTCGAAGGGCGGGCGCGGATCCGCTCGATGCCGCCCCTACCATGGCGGTTCGACTTCGAGGAGATCCCCCTCGCGCCCGATCCCCGCACCGGCGCGATCCGCGGCGAGCCACCGCTCCCCTGGATCGGCATGCGCTACCGGCACGTGGTGCGGGAGGTCGACGGCTCAAAGTGCCTCGTCAAGGTGACGACGATCCCGAAGGGCACGCGAAGCCAGGGATGGATCGGCCCCATCGATCTCCACGACTACGTCATCCGTGCCGACGTGAAGGCCCAGGAGCAGGGCACGCTCGGCGCGCGGCAAACGAAGGCTGGTGACAGCGACGCCGACACGTTCGCGAAGACGTTCGGCAGCGCGGCGGCCCTCGAGAAGGCCCGCATGCCCGACATCGGCCTCGTGGCCCAGCGCTACACCCTCGACCTCATGGGCGCGAGTCAGCAGCTCCAGCTGCGGTCGTGGCCGCCGCAGGTCGCCACGCACTTCTCGAAGACCATCCCGTTCGCCTGGGAGGCGGGCCGCTGGTACACGATGGTCTTCGAGGCCCGACGCGACGGCACGTCGGCCGTGCTCCGCGGGAAGGTGTGGCCCAAGGGCGAGACGGAGCCGAGGGAGTGGACGATCGAAGCGGTGCATGCGGTGGGCAACCTGCAGGGCAGCCCAGGCTTCTTCGGCAACTCGAAGGATTCCGAGATCTACATCGACAACGTCTCCGTGGAGGCACTGCCATGACTCTGACCGTCCGTCCCCTCGGCTCCCGCCTCGCGGGACTCCTCGTGCTCGCCCCGTTCGTCGCGGCGATCGCCTCCGCGGCGGACTGGAACCAGTGGGGCGGATCGCCGCTGCGCAACAACACACCCGACGCGCACGATCTGCCCACCGAGTGGGAGACCGGCGAGTTCGACCCCGACACCGGTGCCTGGAAGCCGGAGACGAGCCGGAACATCGCCTGGGCGGCGGCCCTCGGCAGCCAGTCCTACGGCAACCCGGTGGTCGCCGGCGGCAAGGCCTACGTGGGCACGAACAACGGCGGCGGCTGGCTCAAGCGGTATCCGGCCGAGGTCGACCTCGGCTGCCTGCTCGCGTTCGACACGAAGGACGGCGGGTTCCGCTGGCAGGATTCGAGCGAGAAGCTGCCGACGGGCCGCGTGCACGACTGGCCGCTCCAGGGCATCTGCTGTGCCCCGCTCATCGAGGGAGACCGTCTCTGGTACGTGACGAGCCGGGGCGAGGTGAAGTGCCTCGACACGGAGGGATTCCGCGACAGCGAGAACGACGGCCCCTTCGCGGGCGAGGCGGTGCAGGCCGAGGACGAGGCGGACGTGGTCTGGGTGCTCAACATGATGAAGGATCTCGGCGTCTCACAGCACAACATGTGCTCCTGCAGCGTGACGAGCGCCGGGGACTTCCTCTTCGTCGTGACCGGCAACGGCGTCGACGAGGGGCACATCAATCTCCCGGTCGCCGACGCGCCGAGCTTCCTCTGCGTGGACAAGCGCGACGGGAAGGTGCTCTGGGCCGACAACACTCCGGGCGCCAACGTGCTCCACGGCCAGTGGTCGAGTCCGGCCTATGCGGAACTCGGAGGCGCGCCGCAGGCGATCTTCGGCGGTGGCGACGGCTGGGTCTATTCCTTCGACGCACGGGGTGAGAACGGGCGGTCGAAGCTCCTCTGGAAGTTCGACTGCAATCCGAAGGAGTCGAAGTACACCCTCGGCGGCCGCGCCGACAGGAACCACGTCATCGGCACGCCGGTGATCCACGAAGGGCTCGTCTACGTGGCGGTCGGCGAGGATCCGGAGCACGGCGAGGGCGTGGGGCACCTCTGGTGCATCGACCCGACGAAGCGGGGCGACGTGTCGAGTGAACTGGCCGTGAGCCTGAGCGACCCGAACACGCCCCTGCCCCATCGCCGGAATCAGGCGGTCATCAAGGAGCAGGGCGAGGTCGCCCGGCCCAACCCCGCCTCGGCCGCCGTCTGGCACTATCCGGGCCACGATGCCGACGGCGACGGCAAGCTCTCGTTCGAGGAGACGATGCACCGCACCTGCGGGACCGTCGCCATCAAGGACGGACTGCTCTTCGTGGC
>CAIWZS010000542.1 GCA_903917235.1 uncultured Planctomycetaceae bacterium
ACAGCGCGCCCGTCTTGCGACGGTTGATCCGCTCCATCCAGGCGATCCGCTCCACCGGGGACATCGTCCCGTGATCCGCGGCCCAGCCGCGCTCGGCGGCGAGGTCGTCGGTCTGGCCGCCGACGAGCGCCTCCGCACCGGAAGCCTGGGCGAGGAGGGCGCACGCCCGCCCCGACCGCTCCGCAGGCAGGCCATCGGCGAGCACCTCGAAGGCCTTCGCCTGGAGGGCGTCGCCGCAGAGGATCGCGGTCGCCTCGTCGAAGGCACGGTGGCACGTGGGTCTGCCGCGCCGCAGGTCGTCGTCATCCATCGCGGGCAGGTCGTCGTGGACCAGCGAGTACGCGTGGATCAGTTCCACGGCCACGGCCGCGGGTGCCGCCTCCTCCCAGGAACCACCGCACGCCTCCGCGGCCCAGAGCGCCAGCGCGGGGCGCAGGCGCTTGCCCGGAGCGAGGACGACGTAGCGCATCGCCTCCACGAGACGGGGGGCGGCGTCAGCGGAGAAGACGAGTGCGTCGTCGAGGCGAGGATCGATGAACGAACGCACGCGTTCCAGGGCCGCGGCGACGTCGTCCTCACCCTTATCGAGGCCCTGCATCGGAGGCGCGAGACCATCCGTGGCCGGGTCGTCGGTCGCCGGCGTCGGGGGGCGGGATGAAGCGTGCGGGGGAGCGGTTTCCGACAGCGACCCACGCGGGTGCGACGTTGCGATGCGGCCGGGCACTTGGCAACCTGCCATCGGGAATCCTGCCGGACGACGGCGGCCGGCGCGCCGAGACGCGCGGAAATCCGCCCTGAACCCCGGGAAAGTCTACGGGCCGCCGTTGACGTCGTCCATGCCGGGGAGGCGTGGCGTCGGTGGCCGGGCGGTGGTTCGCGAGGCCTGGGATCGCGATGCTGCGGATCGGGCAGACCTCGATCGGGAGGACTGGGCCGAGTCTGCGGATTGGTCGCTCCCGGTCTCGGCCGGCGCGCCGGAGACGACGATCGGCCGTCCCTCCTCGTCGATCCTCACCAGGACCTCGACGCGGGCCTCGACCGCGTCGAGTTCTTCATGCAGTCGTCGCAGCAGGGCGACACCGCGCTCGTAGGCCGCGATCGACTCCGACAGTCCCAAGCTCCCGGACTCGAGCTGCGCGACGACCGAGGCGAGCGCCTCGAGCGAGGCCTCGAAGGATGGTGGATCCTGATCGGTGACAGGGGAATCGGCCATGGGAATCGGGGCTAGCGCGCAGCCGGCCGCAGATCGTGATGCCCGCACCGGGACGAGCGGCCGCGAACACGGTCTCTCCCGACCCGGAGTTGTATCGAAGCTCCCGCCGTCCCGCGCGAAAATTTCCCCGACGGGTCGGATCGAGCGAGCGGGGCCGCTCGCCGGCGCGTCCCTCACGTCCGGGGTGGGATCGGCGTGATGGAGACGACGCGGCTCGACACGGAGCCATCGGCCAGACGTGTCACGAGCGGGTCGCCCGGCTCGAGCCCGGCGATCGAGCGGAGTGCCAGCGGCTCGCTCTCACGACAGGTCACCGACCACCCGCGTGCGAGCAGATGGAGCGGGCTGCCCGCCTCGAGCCGCGCGGCGGCCGCGGCCACCCGTTCCCGCCCCCGCTCGAGGGCTGCGGCCGTGAGGCGGTGGAGGCGGCGTCCATGCTGGCCCAGCACCTCGCGGCGGTCACCGATGAGCCGCGCCGGATCGACGAGCATGCGCGACCGACCGAGCGACTCGACGCGATCCCGCGCCTGCCGCACGCGCCTCGCGAGGCCGTTGCGCAGGCGCTCGGCGAGCGACGCCAGATCGGCCGCCACCTGTCGGCCATCGGGGGCGATGCGGACCGCCGCGTCGGTGGGCGTGAGCGCGCGGACGTCGGCGACGAGGTCGGCGAGCGTCACGTCGATCTCGTGCCCGACGCCCGCGACCACCGGGATCGGCGAGGCCGCCACCGCCCGCACGAGCACCTCCTCGTTGAAGGCCCAGAGGTCCTCGAGGCTGCCACCGCCGCGCACCAGGGCGATGACATCCACCGCAGGTCGCAATCGGCCTGCGGTCGCCAACGCGGCGGCGAGCTCCTCGGCGGCGCCCGCTCCCTGCACACGGGACGGCACGACGACGACCTCGGCGCGCGGCCAGCGGCCCTGCAGCGTGCGCAGGAAGTCGGCGATGGCCGCCCCGGTCGGGCTCGTGATCAGGGCGATGCGTCGGGGAAACGGCGGGAGCATCCGCTTGCGGCCGGGGTCGAAGAGGCCCTCGCCGGCCAGGGCGGCATGCAGCCTGCGCAGCCGCTCCTCCAGCGCACCGGTGCCGATGGCATGGAGTCGGTCGATGGTCAGCTGGTAGGTGCCACGCGGTGCATAGACCTCGAGCCGACCGTGGCACACCACCGCCAGGCCGTCGGCCGGCTCGATCGCCAGGAGTGGCACCGCGCTCCGCCAGACGACGCCGCGCAGGAGGGCGGTCTCGTCCTTGAGGGCCAGATAGATGTGTCCGGACGATGCCCGTGTGAGGTTCGTGATCTCTCCGGCGACCCACACGTCGGCGAACCGTGTCTCGAGCTGCTCCTTGACCCGACGGGTGATCTCCGACACGCTCATCGCGTCGGCAGGCGGGTCGCGTCGGTCGTCGCTCGCGGTCGTGGCCATCGCCACACGATATCCCGCGGGTCCTCGGGACATCCAACCGCCTCCCGGGTTCGCGGCCCCACGTCCTCCCGGATCTCGCATGACATCACCGCGCTCCAGCGACGCCCCGGCAGGGCCGCCCCCCGCCTCACGGGGCGCCCTGCTCGTCGTCTTTCTCACGGTCTTCATCGACCTGCTGGGCTTCGGGATCGTGCTGCCCGTGCTGCCGCGGCAGGTCGAGCCCTATCTCGAGGCCGTCGGCATGCCGGTCGAGGGCGGTCCAGGCGGCGCCGTCATCGGCTTGCTCTTCGCGGTCTTCTCGCTCATGCAGTTCGTCTTCAGTCCGTTCTGGGGCCGGCTCTCGGACCGGATCGGCCGGCGGCCCGTGCTCCTCGTCAGCCTGGCCGGCTCGGTGGTGTTCTACGCGCTCTACGGATGGGCGGTCAGTGTGCCGACCGATCCCGCCCCGACAGCGGCGGTGGCGTGGTGGGCGCTCGGCCTCGTGCTCCTCGCGCGCGTGGGGGCGGGCATCGCGGGCGCGAGTGTTGGCACGGCGGCCGCGGTGATCGCCGACTGCACCACGCCGGAAAACCGGGCCCGTGGCATGGCACTGATCGGCATCGCCTTCGGTGGCGGCTTCACGCTCGGGCCGCTCATCGCCTACTTCGGGCTCGCGCTCTTCCAGCGGGAGCGCTGGGGCGTGGGAGCTATCGCGTCGCTCTTGTCGTTCGTCGCCCTGCTCATCGCGCTCTTCGTGTTCCGCGAGACCCGCCGGCCCGGTGCCGGGCCGGCGCGGCCGCTGCACCGGGTCGCACGCAGCCTCGCCGTGCTCCGCATGCCCTCGATCGGTGCCCTCGTCCTCATCTACTTCCTCGCCATCTTCTCGATGGCGAACTTCGAGTCGACGCTCGCGCTGTTCACGGAACGTGCCTTCGGGATGGGCGACGACGCCAACTTCCTCGTCTTTGCGTCGGTGGGATGCGTCCTCATGATCGCGGGCGGCGGCTACCGGCCGCTGGCGAAGCGGCTGGCCGAGCGAAGGCTGCTCACGATCGGGGTGGTGCTCATGCTCGTGGGGCTGGCGGTGGTCGGGGGCGTCGCGGTCGCGCTGGCCGGACGCGACGGTGTCGCCGGGGCGGGAAGTCCATGGAGATGGATCTTCTACGTCGCGGCGGCCCTGGCGGTGACCGGGTTCGCGTTCGTCAATCCTTCCGTCTCCGCGCTCATCTCGCGGCAGTCGGGCTCCGACCGGCAGGGCGAGGTGCTCGGCGTGAACCAGTCGTTCGCCTCGCTCGCCCGCATCCTCGGTCCGCTGGCCGGGCTGAGCCTCTTCTCCCTCCATCCGTCGCACGGTCTGCCGTACGCCGCCGCGGTCGTCGTGCTCGCCTGCGTGACGATGCTCATCCCACGGATCGGGCACCCTCCCACCGGCGCGCCGGAGGCGGTCGCGGGCGGGTGATGTCCGGGACCCGTGGCCAGGATGCACAGCCGGGATGCGTGTCCCGAGCGCTCACTCCGCGGCGCGCGTGAGCCCGAAGGCCTCGAGCTTTCGATAGAGCGTCGCTCGACTGATGCCGAGTTCGTTCGCGGCGTTCGGCACGCTGCCTCCGGCACGCCGCAGCGCCTCGATGACGAGCACCCGCTGCCACTCGTCGAGCCGCAGCGTCGAGGCGCCGGTGACACAGGCCCCGACGCGCTGGTCCGTCGCCCCCGGTCGCGGCTCGCGAACGAGCGCCTCGGCCGCCTCCGCGGAGAGCGTGAGCGTGCCCTCGGGCACCTCCTGCAGCGGGTCGAGCGGCACCGTATGCAGCGAGGCCGGATCGTCGTCGAAGTCTCCGCCACCGCCCACGTCCTCGGCGCGGCCGGCACAGGCCGCCGAGGCGAGGCTCGCAAGCGCGACGAGAAAATCGAAGTCGGCGTCCCGGAAGCTTCCTCCCGGGGCGGCCGCCGCGAGCACGGCATCCCCGCGCCGCCGTTCGGTGACGGGGATGCACACGAGTTCGTGCGCGACAGCCCGCTGGCCATCGCGAGGCTCGACGTGAATCCACGCGGCCTGCCCCTCGTCGATCACGCGACGCACCGGATCGACCGTGACCAGCTCCATGAGGTCGCATCCCGGCGGGACGACGCACACGGGATCGAGCCGATCCGCGCCCGCGCGGAACCAGCCGAAACTCGCGCCGCCGCAGTGCTCCGCAGCCAGTTCCAGCGACGTCCCGATCACGTCGCGGATCGTGCGCGACGCGAGCAGCCGGATGCCCGCCTGGTAGAGGAGCAGCTGCCACCGCACGCCGTCGGCCGACGACGCGGACCGCTTGAGGGCCACGCCCTCGAACCGCCCCACGGGGCCGCACCGCACGAGCCGCATGCCCTCGGGGGCATCCGGCGGCGTGTCGGTCGGCGTTGCGAGGTGGAACACGAGCTCAGACGTGCCGACGCGCAGCACGGCACCGTCGGTGAGCGTGGCGTTGGTGACGCGCGTGCCTCCGAGCCACGTCCCGTTGCGGCTGCCGAGATCCCGCAGCGTCCATTCGTTCGCCGCGGGATCGAAGCGCAGGGCCGCATGCACGCGGCTGGCGAGTCGATCCGGCAGCACGACGAGCGCCTCGGCGGCACGCCCGAGGACGTTGTCGATCGCCGGATCGAGCACGAAGGTGGGGCCCGAACGGCCCGCGATCAGCAGTTCCACGGCCGCTTCGCGCTGGTGGGCGGTCGATGGGCTGGCCGGATCACTCGACACGGGGCGACTCGGGAACACAGCGAGGCGGGAAGACGACGATTCGGCGTACTATACCAAGGGTGCGTCGCCGCCCGCGGCCCCGGGGTGCCTCCGTGTGCGGGAGGTCTTGCTCGAATGACGATGATTGACGTCGAAGAACCTCCCGGTACACGCGGCCGTCTCGTCGCGCACGGCGGTCCTTGGCAAGGGGCTTCCCGACCACCTGCCGCCGTCGTCATGCCGACCGCCGGGGTGCGGGACTGGCCGCGGCGGTGCGGTCTCGTGGTGGTCGGCCACGGCACGGCCGACCCCCTGGGGGCTGCGGAGACGGCCGCCGTGACCGCGCTGGTCGCCTCCCGGCTCCCGGACGTGCCCGTCGAACTGGGCTTTCTCGAGGTCATCGAGCCCGCGATCGGCCCGGCCCTCGCGCGGCTCGCGGCCCGCGGCTGCCGGCACATCGTCGCGGCACCGCTGCTCCTCCTCGCCGCCGGCCACGCACGCCGCGACGTGCCTGAGTCGCTCGCGGCCGCGGCGCGGTCACTCGACCTCCAGGTCACGCAGGCGGAGCCGCTCGGCTGCCATCCGCGCATCGTCGCCCTCTCCCGCCACCGCCGCCGTGCGGCGATGGCGGCAGGCATCCCCGTGACGCCCGCAGCGACGGCGCTCGTCATGGTCGGCCGTGGCGCGAGCGATCCAAAGGTCGTCGGCCAGTTCGAGGAGTTGGTGGGCCGGTCGATCGCGGGCGATCCGGCGGCGCCGGCCCACGTGGGTTGCGGGTTCGTCGCCGTCGCGCGACCGCGGCTGGACGAGGCCCTCGCGGCGGCGGCGGGGATCGCCGGGGTGCGGCGGGTCGTGGTGCAACCGCACCTTCTCTTTCGCGGTCACGTAGAACGCGAGGTGCACGCCGCCGTCGACTGCATGCGCCGCGAGGCCCCGGATATCGAGTGGGTGACGGTGGAGCGGCTCGGGGCGGCGGCGGACGTCGCCGCCGCGCTGGTCGATCGGGCCGCGGAGGCGCTCGTCGCCGGCTCGGTACGGGGTGCGAACGGAGTCTGACAGCGGTTTCGGGTGGGTGCGAGCTCGTCTCGTCAAGGACCGGTCGAGTCGTCACAATGACGGGTCGGTCGCGTCGGTTCCGCAGCCTCGAGGGAGTCAGGTCATGGTGCGTGGTGTCAGGGCGACGGCAGGCGGCAGCGAATTCCGATCGGCGCCGGCCGTGCATGCGTGCGCGATCGCGGTCGTGATCGCCTTCTGGGCGGGCCTCGGGGCGGGCCCCGGGGCGGCGTGGGCGGAGCAGCCCCCTGCGGCGGCCGTGGTGGCCGGCGCCCCGAAGCCGGGCACGAACGACCGGCACATCGCCGTCGCGGTGCGGCGGCATCTCGAGCGCGAACACTTCCTCCGCCAGCCGATCGACGACGCCATCGCCCGCCGCTGGTTCGACACCTTCCTCGAGGCGCTCGACCCGATGAAGGTCTACTTCCTGCAGAGCGACGTCGACTCCTTCGCGGCACGCCGTGATCAGCTCGACGACCTGGTGAAGCGGGGCGACGTGGGGTTCGCCTACGAGGTGCTCGAACGCTTTCTCCAGCGGGTCGACGAGCGGCTGCCGCTCATTGAGCGACTCATCGTCCAGGAGCACGACTTCACCGCTCCCGAGACGATCGTGATCGACCGCAAGGCGACGCGCTGGGCCCGCGACGCCGCGGAGGCCGAGGACGTCTGGCGACGGCGCATCAAGTACGACCTCCTCGTGCAGCGGATGGAAAAGACCCCGCCCGACGAGGCGAAGGACAAGCTGCAGCGGCGCTACCGCAGCTTCGCGAAGCGGATGCACCAGATGAGCGCCGACGAGCTCCTCGAGACGTTCCTCTCGTCGCTCACGAGCAGCTTCGATCCCCACACGAGTTTCATGTCGCCCGACACCCTCAAGAACTTCGAGATCGGCATGAAGCTCGAGCTCGACGGCATCGGGGCGCAGCTCAAGGGTGAGGACGGATACACGACGATCGTCGAGCTGACGCCGGGCGGCGCCGCCGACAAGGACGGACGCCTCAAGGCGAAGGACCGTGTCGTGGGGGTCGGGCAGGGGAACGAGGGTGAGATCGTCGACGTCGTCGACATGAACCTCAACGAGGTGGTGCGCCTCATCCGGGGCAAGCGCGGCACGGTCGTGCGGCTCAAGGTCGTCCCGGTCGGGGAGACGGCCCCGAAGGTCTACGACATCACGCGTGCGAAGATCGAACTGAAGGACGCGGAGGCCCGCGGCGAGGTGATCGAGCACGGCGCGAAGGCGGACGGCACGCCGTGGCGGATCGGGGTGATCAACCTCCCGAGCTTCTACATGGACATGGCGGGCGCCCAGCAGGGACAGGCGGACTACAAGAGCAGCACGCGGGACTGCCGGCGGCTGCTCGACCAGTTTCGCGAGCAGGGCGTCGACGGCGTCGTGCTTGATCTGCGCAACAACGGCGGCGGCTCGCTCCCCGAGGCGATCAAGCTGACGGGGCTCTTCATCGACCGTGGCCCGGTCGTGCAGATCAAGGATGCCGACCATCAGGTGCGGCCATACGACGACACGGAGGCCGGTGTGTCGTGGGAAGGCCCGCTCGTCGTGCTCACCAACAAGTTCAGTGCCAGCGCGAGCGAGATCCTCGCCGGGGCGATCCAGGACTACCACCGCGGGATCATCGTGGGGGATGAGGCGACCCACGGCAAGGGAACGGTGCAGAGCCTGCTCGACCTCGGGCGACAGCTCTTCCAGCGGTTCGACAACGCGCCCTCGCTCGGCGCGATCAAGATCACGATGCAGCAGTTCTACCGCCCGAGCGGCGCGAGCACGCAGCTCGAGGGCGTGAAGAGCGACGTCGTGTTGCCGAGCCTCACGACGCACCTGCCGGTGGGCGAGGGCGACCTCGACCATGCCATCCCCTTCGACCGTGTGCAGCCTGCCCGGTACACGGCCGTGGACCGGGTCAGTGCGGCGCTCGTCGAGCGGCTCCGCGAGCGGTCCGAGTCCCGCGTCGAGGGACGCAAGGAGTTCGCGAAGCTCGCCGACGACGTCGCCCGCTACCAGCGCCGCAAGGACGAGCAGACGATCTCGCTCGTCGAGGCGGAGTTCGAACGGCAGTGGAACGAGGGCAAGGCGGCGGATGACGAGGAGAAGAAGCTGCAGGAACTCGATGCGTCCCAGAAGCGGCCCGTGGTGCGTCGCGACTACTGGTTCGACGAGGCGATGAACGTCACCGTGGACTACCTGCAGGCGCTCGTGCGGCCCGAGGCCGTCGCCGAGGCGCCGCGGAGTGCCGAGGTGCTCCGGCCGACCCCGGCGGTGC
>CAIWZS010000543.1 GCA_903917235.1 uncultured Planctomycetaceae bacterium
AGCGAGGGGTCGGCAGGACCCGCGCGGCGGCGATCGGCGGGTGGCGGGCTGCGGAGAAGCCGCGGGGCGCGCGGGGAGCGTGCCCTGGGAGGGACCGGGAACTCGGGCGGCGCCGGTCGGTTGAGCGGGCGTCACTTCAGGCCGGGGCGGCGATCGAGGGCCCCGCGCACGCCGAGCTGCTCGGGGTGCCGGGCGATCTTGTCGGTGAAGACCCGCACGTCGTCGACGATCGGACGGAGTTCCTGCGTCAGCTTCCGCACGTTCCCGACCGCGAGGGCGAGGTCGTCGTAGACCGCCGGGTCGCGCACGAGCTTGCCGAGCGTGCCCTCCGACTCGTTGAGCGCGTGGGTGAAGGCCACCGCCTGCTGGAGCACCTCGTCGAGCCGGCCGATCGTCTTGTCCACCTGGGCCACCATGCCGGCCCCGCGTTCACCGAGCGGCTTGGTGAGGCCCTCGAGGTTCCGCAGGTTGCGGTCGGCGGTGTCGATCGTCGCGCCGATGCCCTTGACGCTCGTGCGGAGCTCGGTGAGCACCTCCGGCAGTGTCGCGAGCGTGGTCTTCAGGTTCGAACGCGTGGCCGGATCGCCGATCACGTCGTTGATGTTCGCCATCGCGGCGCTGAACGAATCGAGCGTCGCCTCGGTCTTCTGCACGAGCCGTGTGAACGAGTCGTCCTCGCCGAGGAGGATGCGGTCGACGGCCGCCGAGAGCTTCGTGACCGACTCGCTCGCCTGCGTCAGGGAGTCGAGCGCGGCGCCGACCTTCGGCTCGAGCGTGGCGAACACCTCGAAGGGATCGCGGGAGACGGCGCCGACGAGCACCTCGCCCGGCTCGACCCGCTGCCGCGGGGGGACGACGCGGCCGGGCACGAGCTGGATCTCGGCGTCGCCGAGGAGCGTCGTGGCGATCCGCGGCTGCTCGTCGCGGTAGACGGGCACGTAGGAGTCGACGTCGGCGGTCACACGCACGCCGCCGCGCTCGTCGAGCATGACGCTCGACACGCGGCCGACGAGGATGCCATTCTTGCGCACCGGGGTGCCGGGCGCGATGCCGCGGGCGTCGACGAAGCTCATCCGCACCGGATAGGTCGCCTGCACGAGCGAGGGGAGGTCGCCGAAGAGCACGATGAGGATGCCCGCGATGATCGCCGTCGCGAGCACCACCACGCCCACCCGGAACTGCATCACGCGGTCGCTCATCGGGAGTCCTCCGTGTCGTCGCCGTCGTCCCGTCCGCCGGCCGCCGCGAGCCCCTGCTCCTCGCGCAGCTCGTCGATGCGGCTGCCCGCCCGACCCTCGACGAACTGCCGCACGCGCGGGTCGCGGCTGCTCGCGAGCCGGTCGGGGGTGCCGTCGAAGACGATCTGCGGGTCGTCCTGCCGGAGCCGGGCGACCGGGTAGAGCATCACGATCCGGTCGGCCACCTTGCGGGCGGTGTGCATGTCGTGCGTGACCACGACGCTCGTCACGCCGGGCCGGCGCCGCACCCGCAGGATGAGCTCGTTGATCACGTCGCTCATGATCGGATCGAGCCCCGTCGTCGGCTCGTCGTAGAGGATGAGCTGCGGGTCGAGGGCCAGCGCCCGCGCGAGTCCCGCGCGCTTGCGCATGCCACCGGAGACCTCGACGGGCTTCTTCGCGAGGGCCGAGCGGGGCAGCCCCACCTCGTCCACGAGCGACTCGACGATCGGGCGGATCTCCGCCTCCGACAGCCGCGTGTGCTCGCGCAGCGGAAAGGCGATGTTGTCGGCGATCGAGGCCGAGTCGAAGAGCGCGGCCCCCTGGAAGACGAAGCCGTAGCGGGTGCGGAGGTGGGCGAGCTGCCGGTCGCCGAGCCGCCCGAGCGAGCGCCCCTCGAAGCGGACGTCGCCGCCACTGGGGCGCACGAGCCCGATCATGCTCTTGAGCAGCACCGTCTTCCCGCAGCCGCTCTCGCCGAGGATGACCAGCGTCTCGCCGGCGGCCACGTCGATCGCGATGTCGCGCAGCACCTCGTGCGGCCCGAAGCGCACGGTGAGCCGGTCGACCTGGAGCAGGGGAGGGGCTGCCTGGTCGGCGGCGGACGACGGTGCGGTGGCGGCGGCGGGCATGGGGTCACAGCAGGCGGCGCGGCCCGTCGGGATGGATGAAGTCGTGGAGATGGTTGAGTCCGATCCCCAGGAACAGGTCGAGCACGAGGATCAGCACGAAGGAGTGGACGAACGCGTTCGTCGCCGCGCGGCCCACCCCCTCGGCCCCCGGCGCGCAGTGGAAGCCGTGGTGGCAGCTCACCAGCGCGATCGCGGCGCCGAAGAAGAAGCTCTTCGAGATCCCCATGAGAAAGTCGAAGGCATCGACGTAGGCCCGGGAGTTCTCCCAGTAGTGGTGGTAGTCGATGCCCAGCACCAGGTGGGAGTAGAGGTAGCCGCCGAGCACGCCCATGAAGTCGGCCATCACCGTGAGCGACGGAATGAGCACCAGGCAGCCGAGGAAGCGGGGCACGACGAGGTAGTAGATGGGGTTGGCCCCCATGCTCTCGAGCGCGTCGATCTGCTCGGTGACGCGCATCGTGCCGAGCTCGGCGGCCATGGCGCTGCCCACCCGGCCGGCCAGCATCGTGGCGGCGAGCACCGGACCGAGCTCGCGCACGAGCGAGAGATTGATCACCGAGCCCAGCCGCGTCTCGAGGCCGAGCGACTTGAACTGCGCGTAGCTCTGCACCGCGAGCACCATGCCGATGAAGAGCCCCGTGAGCGCCACCACCGGCAGCGACATGACGCCGATCTGGTAGAAGCTCGGCAGGAGCACCTCGCGTCGCTGCCGCCGCGCCACGATCCAGCCGAGGGTCCGCAGCGCGAAGAGCACCACGTCGCCGATCGACGCGACCCAGCCGATCGCGAGCTCGCCGAGGTCGGCGACCCGGTCGGCGAGCCAGCCGGCGATGCCCGGCGGAGAAACGGCGGTGGCGGCTGGGGCTGGCATGGGCGCGCGAGGACCGACGGGGCGCAGGCTGGACCGTGCCGCTTTTATCGGTTGGGCGGATCGGGAAACGTGAGCAGGGCGTGCCGGTTCTGCCAGGGCCTGCGGGCCGCGTGTCGACCGCCGCCGCGGGCGGGAACCGGCCCGGCAGGATGGGTATGCTGCGGCGACCAGCCGAGTCGTCGCGGTCGACGGCCGGTCACCACCTCGGGGAGGAGCGGCAGATGACAGGACCGAATCGTGGCAGCGGGCGCACCGCGTCGTGGCGACACCTGGGGTTGTGGGGGCTCGTGGCGTGGTTCATGGGAGCGGCAGCCGCCGTCGCGGCGCCGGGCGACGGCCCGGCCCGGCTCCTCGTCGTGAGCGTGACGACGGGGTTCCGCCACGCGTCGATCCCCGTCGCCGAGGCGGCGCTCGAGGAGATCGGCCGCGAGTCGGGGCTCTTCCACTGTGCCTTCCTCCGACAGCCGGAGGGCCGTCCCCCGCAGCCGCGTGCCCCCCAGCGCAAGGACGACGAGGACGACGCCGCCTGGAAGGCGAGGCAGGCCGTCCATGCCGCCGAGATGGAGTCGTTTCGTCGCGCCGACGAGGTGTGGCAGCAGGCGCTCCGCGACCAGTTCGCCACGGCGTTCGCCCCCGCGGCCCTCGCCGAGTTTGACGGCGTGATCTTCGCCAGCACCACGGGGAATCTTCCGATCCCCGACATCGACGCCTTCCTCGGCTGGGTGCGCGGCGGCAAGGCGTTCGTCGGATTCCACGCCGCCAGCGACACGCTCAAGGCGTCCGACGCCTACTGCGAGATGGTGGGCGGGCACTTCGCGGGCCATCCCTGGAACGCCGGCGGCGAGCATGCCTTCGTGGTGCACGAACCGGGGCACCGCGTCGTCGGCATGTTCCCCGAGCGATTTCGCTGGAAGGACGAGATCTACCAGTACGACGCCCGCTACGCGCCGGAAAACCTCCGGGTGCTCGTGAGCCTCGACATGGCGGCGAGCACGCCCAAGGAACCGTGGCACGTGCCCGTGTCGTGGGTGCGTGACTACGGGAAGGGCCGCGTCTTCTACACGAACTTCGGCCACAACGAGGCGACCTGGAAGGAGCCGATGTTCCGGCGGCACGCGTCGGAGGGGATCGCGTGGGCGATCGGCCGATTCGACGCACCGGCCGCGCCCAATGCCGAGGCGCAGGCGGCGGAGTATCTGCGGTGTGTCGTCGCGGCCGCGGGCGGCGAGCGGGCCGACGCGCTGCGGGCGCAGGTGGACGCGCGAATCGCCCGCGAACCCGGCTGGGCCGTCGGCCTCCGCCCGCGCATGCTCGCGCTGCGGAACCTGCCGGCCGACCAGCGGGCCCAGGCCGCCGCCGCGCTCGTGTCGGAAGTCGTCGCCGACCGCTGAGCGTCGCGGTCCGCGGCGCGGCCGGTGATCGAGGAGCCGTCCCTTGGGCGCGGAGTGTGAGGGGAAGCACATGAGGAAGAGCAGTCGGATCGGAATCGCCCTCCTCGCGGCCCTGCTCGGGCCGGCGTCGCCTCTGGCAGCAGCGCCCCCGAACGTCGTCGTCATCCTCGCCGACGATCTCGGCTATTCAGACCTCGGCTGCTACGGCGGCGAGATCGACACGCCGAATCTCGACAGGCTCGCCCGCACCGGGCTGCGGTTCACGCAGGGCTCCAACACGGCGCGGTGCTGGCCCACCCGCGGCGCCCTGCTCACCGGCTATTACCCGCAGGCGATCCGCCGCGACGCCCTGCCCGGCGGCCGGGGTGGCAGCCAGTCGCGACGACCGGCCTGGGCCCGCCTGCTGCCGCAGCTCCTCGCCCCCGCGGGCTACCGCTCCTACCACTCCGGCAAGTGGCACGTCGACGGCGACCCGCGAGACGAGGGCTTCGCGCGGTCGCTCCAGATCGAGGGCGGACAGAACGACTTCTTCGATCCCACCGGGATCACCGTCGACGGCGCGCCGATCGAGACGGCCGAGGGCTTCTACGTGACGACCGCCGTGGGAGAGCACGCGGTGGACTGCCTCCGCGACCACGCCGCCCGGCACACCGGCACCCCCTTCTTCAGTTACGTCGCGTTCACGTCCCCCCACTTTCCGCTCCACGCGCCGGCCGACGTGGTCGCGAAATACACGGCTCGCTACGCCGCGGGCTGGGACGCGCTGCGCGAGGCACGCCATCGCCGTCTTCGCGAGGATCGCATCGTCACGGCGAGCCTCGCGCCGCTCGAGCCCGACGTCGGGCCGCCCTACCAGCCGAAGCCGGAGGTGCTCGCGCGGCTGGGGGCCGGAGAGACCGACCGGCCGCGGCCGTGGGCCGAACTCACGGCTGAGCAGCGGTCGTTCCAGGCGCAGAAGATGGCGATCCACGCCGCGATGGTGGAGATAATGGATCGAGCGGTGGGAAGGATCGTCGGCCAGCTCGAGGCGATGAATGTCCTCGACGACACGCTCGTCCTGTTTCTCAGCGACAACGGCGCGTCGGCCGAGATCATGATCCGTGGCAAGGGACACGATCCCGCGCTGCCACCGGGATCGGCCGGCACGTATCTCTGCCTCGGCCCCGGCTTCTCGAGCCTGGCCAACACGCCCTTCCGCCGCCACAAGACGTGGGTGCACGAAGGGGGCATCGCCACGCCGTGGATCGTCCACTGGCCCAAGGGCGTCGCGTCACCGGGCTCGCTCCGGCGGCAGCCCGTCCATGCGATCGACGTCGTGCCGACGGTGCTGGAACTTGCGGCCGTCGCGCCGCCCGTGGAGCACGACGGCCGGCCCGTGCCGCCGCTGCAGGGCCGGAGCTTCGCCCGAGCCCTGTCCGATCCGCAGGCCGCGCCGGCGCACGAGTCACTCTGGTGGTGCCACGAGGGGCACCGCGCGGTGCGGGTCGGGGACTGGAAGCTGGTCGCCGAACGCGGCGCGGCATGGGAGCTCTACGATCTCGCGGCGGACCGTACGGAGACGCAAAACCTCGCCGCGGCCGAGTCTGGGCGGGTGACGTCGCTCGAGGCGGAATGGAACCGGATCGCGGAGGAGTGCCGCACGCTGGCCGCGTCCGATGGTCACGAGGCCGAGGCCCATCCGCGGCAGCGGCCGCGGTCGGACGGCGCCGTGAAGAACGGCAAGGGCGTCGAGAGGCCGCGGGGCGTTGCGGCCGGCGCGACGGCGCGTCCCAACGTCGTCGTGATCTTCGCCGACGACATGGGCTACGGTGATCCGGGATGTTATGGCGGCACCGCGGCGGCCACGCCGCACATCGATCGGCTCGCCCGGGAGGGGGTGCGGTTCACCGACTTCCACGTCGCGCAGGCCGTCTGCTCGGCCTCACGCGCGGCCCTGCTCACCGGCTGCTATCCCAACCGCGTCGGCATCTCGGGCGCGCTCGGTCCGGCGAGCCGCCACGGGCTCGCCGCCGCCGAGACGACGCTCGCCGAACTCCTTCGCGACCGCGGCTACCGCACGGCGGCGGTCGGCAAGTGGCACCTCGGCCATCATCCCCCGTTCCTGCCCACGCGGCACGGCTTCGACGAGTACCTCGGGCTGCCGTATTCCAACGACATGTGGCCGCACCACCCGGAGGCGAAGCCGGGGACGTTTCCGGCGCTGCCGCTCATCGAGGGCGATCGCGTCATCGACGCCGACGTGACGCCCGAGGATCAGGCGATGCTCACGGCGCGCTACGCCGAGCGCGCCGTCACGTTCATCGAGAAGGCCGCCGCGGCCGACGATCGCCGGCCGTTTTTCCTCTACCTCGCCCATGCGATGCCGCACGTCCCGCTCTTCGCAGGCGAGGCGTTCCGGGGCACGTCGCCCGGCGGACTCTATGGCGACGTGCTCGCCGAGATCGATGCGTCGGTCGGCGCGGTGCTCGCCGCGCTCGATCGCACGGGGCATGCCGACGACACGCTCGTCGTGTTCACGAGCGACAACGGGCCGTGGCTCTCGTACGGCAACCACGGCGGGTCGGCCGGCGGCCTGCGCGAGGGGAAGGGGACGAGCTTCGAGGGAGGCGTGCGGGTGCCGTGCGTGGCGCGGCTGCCCGGCGCGATTCCGGCGGGCACCGTGAGCGACGAACCGCTCATGACGATCGACATCCTGCCGACGATCGCCGGGCTCACCGGCGACCCGCTCCCACGCGACGATGCAGGACACTGCGTCGTGAACGGCCGTCGCATCGACGGCCACGACCGTTGGGCCGCGTTTCTCGGCCGCGAGACGGACGGGGACAAGCCGGTCTACGTGTTCTGGTACGCCGACAACGAGCTGCAGGCGGTGCGATCCGGCGACTGGAAGCTCTTCTTCCCGCACACGTCGCGGTCGATGGAGGGGCAGTCGCCCGGCCGAGACGGGACTCCGGGAAAGTATCGGCCGCTGCCCGTCGGCCGGTGTCTCTACGAACTCGCCGGCGACCGCGAGGAGCGTCGCGACGTCGCCGCGGACCATCCCGACGTGGTCGCGCGGCTCGAGACGATCGCGGAGGCGGCGCGGGTGGAGCTCGGCGATTCGTTGACGAAGCGCACCGGTGCGGGCGCGCGCCCCGCCGATCGTTTGCCTGCGGATGCGTCCGCGAGCCAGCCGGCGGCCGCAGCCGCTCCGGCCGCGCTACGCAAGCGTCCCAACGTCATCTACATCATGACCGACGACCAGGGTTACGGTGACGTCGCCGCCCACGGCAACCCGGTCGTGAGGACGCCGCACCTCGATCGCCTGCGCGACCAGAGCGTGCGGCTCACGGAATTCCACGTGAGCCCCACGTGTTCCCCGACACGGGCCGCGCTCATGACCGGTCGGCACGAATTCCGCTCGGGCGTGACGCACACGATCCTCGAGCGGGAGCGGCTGGCCCTCTCCGCCGCGACGCTGCCGCAGTTCCTCAAGTCGGCCGGCTACACGACCGGCATCTTCGGCAAGTGGCATCTCGGCGACGAGGATGCGTACCAGCCGGGCCGCCGCGGGTTCGATCGCGTCTTCATCCACGGCGCGGGCGGCATCGGGCAGACGTATCCGGGCAGCTGCGGCGACGCGCCCGGCAACAGCTACTTCCATCCGTACATCCGCAGCGACGGGACGTTCGTGAAGACACGTGGATACTGCACCGACGTCTTCTTCACCGAGGCGACGGCCTGGATGGACGCCTGCCGCAAGGCGGGCACGCCGTTCTTCTGCTACATCCCCACCAACGCGCCCCACGGCCCCTATGACTGCCCGCCGGGCAGCGACGCCGGGCCGCTCGAGCGACTCGAGGCGGCCGGTCTTCCGCAGGGGCGCGGCAGGCCAGCCCGGGGCGAGGTGGCCGCGTTCTACGGGATGATCGAGAACATCGACTCGAACGTCGGCCGCCTCCTGAAGCAGCTCGATGCGTGGGGCATCGCCGACGACACGCTCGTCGTCTTCACGACCGACAACGGCACCGCGGCGGGACGGGGCGTCTTCAACGACGGCATGAACGGCGCGAAGGGCACGCCCTACCGCGGCGGCACCCGCGTGCCCTCGTTCTGGCGTTGGCCCGGCACGCTGCCCGCCGGCGTGGACGTGTCCGCCGTCACGGCGCACGTCGACGTGCTCCCGACGCTCTGCGAGATCACCGGTGCGACCGTTCCGGCGGACGTCGCCGGCAGGCTCGAGGGGCGCAGCCTCGTGCCGCTCCTTCGCGACTCGAGCGCTTCATGGCCCGACCGGCCGCTCGTCACCCACGTCGGCCGTTGGGACCGGGGCAAGGCGGCGGAGAGCGCCTATCGCAACTGCCGGATCCGCGAGGGGCGCTGGCAGGCGGTGAACACGAAAAACCGTCGCGACGGATGGGAACTGTACGACCTCGCCGCGGACCCGGGAGAAACCACCGACGTCGCCGCCGCGCACCCCGACGTCCTCGCGCGACTCACCGCCGCCTACGACACGTGGTGGCGGAGCGTGCAGGCCGACCTCGTCAACGAGGACCTCGACGGCCCCGCGGAGAATCCGTTCAGGACGGCGTTCTGGCGGCAGATGGGAGGCCGCCCCACGATCGAGGATTTCAAGTACGGCCCGCACCCGAAGCAGAAGCTCCACTTCTGGAAGAGCCCGCGGGCGACCGCCGCGAAGCCGGCCCCTCTGCTCTTCTTCGTTCACGGCGGCGGCTGGCAGGGGGGAGATCGCTTCGCGGGACTGACCGGCCTCCTCACGCCGCTGCTCGAGGCGGGCGCGTCCGTCGCATCGGTGGAGTATCGGTTCATCAGCGAGGCGATGGCGGAGGGGATCGAACCGCCCGTGCAGGCGCCCCTGCACGACGCGGCCCGCGCGCTCCAGACGGTGCGGTCGAAGGCCGCCGAGTGGCACGTCGACAAGGATCGCATCGCCGCCAGCGGCGGATCGGCCGGCGCGTGCACGAGCCTCTGGCTCGCCTTTCGCGACGACATGGCCGACCCCTCGAGCGACGATCCGGTCGCACGCGAATCGACGCGGCTGCTCGCGGCGGCCGTCACCGGCGCCCAGACCACGCTCGACCCGGCGCAGATGAAGGAGTGGACTCCCAACAGCCGTTATGGCGGCCACGCCTTCGGCTTCATGCGGAGCCCCGAGCAGCGCGACACGCAGTTCGCCGAGTTCCTCGCGGCGCGAGAGCGGATCCTGCCATGGATCGAGCGGTATTCGCCCTACGCGCTCGTGACCGCGGACGACCCGCCGATTTACCTCGCCTACTCGACGCCGCCGGCGCTCGGGCAGGAGGAGAAGGATCCGACGCACACGGCCAACTTCGGCGTCAAACTCGCGGAGCGTCTCGAGGCGGCCGGGGTCCCGTGCGAACTCGTCTATCCGGGCGCGCCGGACGTGACGCACCCGACCGTGACCGACTACCTGCTCGACGTGCTCACGAATCCGAACTGAGGAATCTGCACCGGTGGTTCAGTCTCAGTCGGTTTCCCGCTGTGGCGCACGCCTCCAGGCGTATGAATGTGTTTTCGCTTCGGAGCGGGCGGCTGCGCTCCTCCACGGGCCCGTCTGAGGAGACCCTTCCATGATGCTCCGTGCCTTGGCCGCGTGTCTCGCCTTCGTCGTCG
>CAIWZS010000544.1 GCA_903917235.1 uncultured Planctomycetaceae bacterium
CGAACCCGGCCGGATCGCTCACCGCCGCCATGAACCGGTCGACACGGATGCTGCGCCAGGGATAGTGCGAATACCGCACCCGCAGCAGGTTCTGCTGGTTCACCGTCACGAACGGCTCGCCACCGTCGGCCGGCCGCCCCGTCACGCGGATGATCGAGGCCGCGAGCGGCGCGTCGCCGTCGGCGACGAATGTCATCGGCCACACCGACTGCATCGCCGGGACCCGTGGCGAGAGCATCTTGACCCCGGCCGGCAGTCCCTCGACGACGAGGTCGAAGGGGCCCTTGATGCTGCTCCCCTGGCCGCCATAGAGCGAGAGCCTCACGGTCCAGCGGCCGCCGCGCGGAATCGAGAGCGAGGTCTTGCGGGGACGCTCGGGCCAGTAGCCCTCCTGGTGGAGGCCGACGTGGAGTGTGTTGACCGGCGGGGCGACCTCGATGCGGTACACCGCCGTGGGGCCCCCTGCTCCGCGGGTGTCGGCGATCTCGAGCACGTAGTCGCCATCCTGCTTCGGCGCCCAGATCACCGACGGATCGAAGAGTTCCGGAAAGTCCCCCTGCGCGCCGAAAATGTCGCGGTCCTGGAGCGAGGCGTCGTCGGCCGTGACCTCGGGCGGCCCGGCCGTCCCCGCCGCGTCGAGCGGCCGCAGCCGGATCACCGGGTCGACCGGCAGCCCGAGCCCGCTCGCCCAGACCCGCACCTGGAGCGGCACGTCCTTCTTCACCGTCAGGCGAAACCGATCGGTCTCGTCGGGCTTTCCGAGGATCCCGTTGAGCGCGACGGGAGTCGCCGGGGCCTTCGTCTCGGCCTGCCCCGGCTCCTCGAGGACGTTGGGAAACGGACTCGACCGCACCAAGAGCGGGAGCGGCGCCTCGCCGGAGTACGGAAACGTCCCGGCGGCCGGCGGCACGGCGACCGACCGCTGCACCGTGCCCAGCGGATCGCCGAGCAGCTGCACGTCGAGCGGACGACCGGAGGGACCGCCCGCCGGATAGGCGGCGAGGGGACGAAAGAACCGGCCGATGTGTATCGCGTATTCCCGCACGTGCGGCACGAACATCGATCGCCGCAGCACGACGGTGTAGATGCCGTCGAGGGGCAGCGTGAGCGAGAGGAGAGGGTCCTGCCGGTTGAGCGGCGAGTCGTCGTTGATGGCGATCCGCCTGCCGGCGGGATCGAGGATCGCCACGACCGAGTCGTAGCCTTCGGGCACCGGGTTCCACTGAAGATCGTCGCCCAGCTTCACCATGTCGACCTCGACGGAAAGCCGCTCACCCGCCTTGCCCGCGACGCGGAAGCAGTCGACGTCGTCCGCGGCGCTGTTCGAGAGCGTGCCACGGACGGTGACGTTCGGCTCGACCGCGAGGGCCGTCTCGGCGGTGTCGTTCGTGTTGGGCTTGTCCTCCGCCTCGTCGACCACGGGGAAGGGGCTCACGGAAACCGTGGCCAGCGACGAGAGACCCGCGGCGGTGAGGATGCGGAAGGGATGCTCGCCGGGGCGGCAGTCGGCCGCCACCTCGAGCCGGCAGACGAGCCGCTGCTTCGCCGCATCGAATTCGGTGCCCGTGCAACGGATGCCGGCCGCCGCGCCGGGAGCCGCATCGGGCCCCGTCCACGGCGCGAACGTGGCCGGCGGATAGAAGACGACGTCGAGGGCCTCGTGGTGCCACGGCGTGACCACGATCTCGCCCGTGGTGCCGCGCCCGAGGAGCCGGGGCTTCACGCCGCTATCGATCCAGGGATCGGCCACCGCGGAGGCGGCGAGCACGAACGGCAGGGTCGCCGCCACGAAACGGGCCAAGGCGATCGCGCGCATGCGGGACTGGCTCCGGGATGAGGTGTTCTGCCGGCGCTCAGCCGAGCAGCTGCGTGACCACCTGGCCGTCCTTCACGATCTCGATCGGACGCGTGCCGAAGGCGACGAGCTCGCGGTTGGCGTCGATGCCCATCTGGTGGTAGATCGTCGCCATGAGGCTCTCGAGCGTGACGCCGTCGCGGGATGGCTCGCCCCCGGTCGAGTCGCTGGCCCCGTGGACCAGACCACGCTTGAAGCCGCCGCCCGCGAGCAGGTTTGAGTAGACGCGGGCCCAGTGGTCGCGGCCGCTCTCCTTGTTGATCTTCGGCGTGCGGCCGAACTCGCTCGTCACCCACACGAGTGTCGAGTCGAGGAGCCCGCGCTGCTCGAGGTCGGTGATCAGCCCCTTGACCGCGTGGTCGAACGGCCGCATCTGGTCGAGGCACGCCTTCTTGACGTCGGCGTGGCAGTCCCA
>CAIWZS010000545.1 GCA_903917235.1 uncultured Planctomycetaceae bacterium
ACTTCGTGATCTGCCGCCACCGTACGGCGGTCGGGTAGACGATGGGCGGCTCGGTCGGAAAGGGAATCGCCGCGACGTCCACCTCATGCATGGCGTCCATGAAGCCGCGCTGCTGGTCGCGCCGTGTGCGCTGGTTCTGGGCGTCGTAGTGGAGGATGCGGGCCACGAGCGGCGCGGTTCGCGCGACGACGCGGGCGGTCATCGGCATGGGGTGATTCGCCCACAACGGGGGCGCCTCCATCTCCATCTCCTCGCCCACGCCGCGCTCCGCCTCGATGAACACCCGCGTCGGCGTCTCGGCACCGATGACGGCCTCCTCACCGACCATCTCCGGGTAATACTCCGGCTGGGCGTAGGCGACCCGGATTCCCTCTTCGACGAGAGCGTTGTACCGCTCCGTGAGCTGCACGAAACGATCCTCGCGGCGTTGCAGTTCCGTGTTGAGCCGCATGCGTTCGCGGCCGATCGCGGCACGGCGCTCGTTGGCGAGATCCCGGTCAACCTTTTCGCGGGAGCGAATGATCGACTCCCGGATGCGAGATTCGAGCTGCCGCTCCAGACGGCTTCGTGTGGCCTCGTCGAGATCCGTGGACAGCCGCACTTCTTCCAGCATCGCCTTGAGGTGATCTCGCGCGGCATCCGGATCGCTGACGAGCAACTGCCGGGCGTCGCGGATTCTCACGCCGATATCGCGCTCGAGCTGTTGTGCGGCGACACGGCGACGTGCGGCGATCGCTTCGAGTTCCGCGTTATTCTCGGTCGGCAGGCTGACACCGGGAGCCGGCAAGATGCCCGCATCGGGCTCGATGGCCGCTTCCACGGGGCCTGCCTGCGCGAGCGCCGCCTCGCGGATGATGACCGCGTCCTGATTGTCCGGATCTCGTCGCAGCGACGCCTCGGCGAGCCTGACCGCCGAGGCGTTGGCACCGATCGCCCGCGCCTGCTGCGAGAGCGCCGCGAGGGTCGCGGCCTCGCCGCGGATCGCTTCGCGTGCGAGGTCGAGGCCCTCACGGCCGAGCACGGGGAGGAACACGCCACCCGATTCCCATGCGTTCCGAGCGAGTTCGATCAGGTACGCGTTTTCCTCGCGCGGCTCCGCTGGCGGGATGTCGAGCACCGCCGATCGCCTGCCGTCTTCCGCCTCGCCCTCAGCGAAGACGATCTCCATGCGACCGGCACGCAGCGGCCCGTAAACGAGCACGATCGAGTCACGGTCGGACCGCAGCGGCGGCAGCCATCCCGGCAGCATGCGCAGGGGCGCGTCGGGCAGCGCCGCGGTGATGAGCGTCTCAGCGGGCCACGCCACATGCTGGATGAGCCGCCCGGCCGCGCGACCCCCGGTCGCCTTCGCGGCATCGGCGGTGTCGGGGACCAGGAGCGTGCCGCCCGTGGCGTTCGAGGCGGCCGCAAGGCAGGGCCAATTCACCTGCGGTCCGATGCCGACGCTCGAGAAGGACACGCGTTTCGAGCGGAGGATCGCGAGCGCTCCAGCGAATTCCGCGGGATCGACGGCCGCGAGGCCCGGTCCATCCCCCACGTAGACGACCCGGCGGGCCGCGGCGGACTCATCGAACAGATCGGCGGCGGCCTCGATGACGCGGCTGAAGTCGGTGGACCCGAGCGGCGTCCGCGAGGTGAGGGCCACACGCGCCTCTCGAATGGCATCCGTGTGGGCTGGGTGGAATCCGTCCACGAGTGGTGCACAGTCGACATCGACGGCGGCGATCGTGTACCGGTCTTCGGGCCTGGCGTCATCAAGCAGGCCAGCGATTGCGTCCAACTGGGCCCGGCGATACGGACCTGTCTGACTGGCGGACGTATCCATGAGAATCACGACCCGGACGGTCGGGTCTGCCGCGTACGGTGCGCCACGCACGCCAATGGCCGTCACCGGGGCCAGCGACGCATCGTCACGGGACACCGCCGAGTCGACGAACGAGACGGTAGGAAGCGTTTCCGCAGCGTGACCGGCGATACTGGTGGCGGCAAAGGCCAGGAGCACCGTCAAAAACGTCGATCGTGTGGCGACCATCGCGGGCTCTCCGGGCGGCTGGCGAACATCTCCCAACATGCAAGCATATTTTGAGGGCTGCGGACCGCCAACGCCGATCCGCCGCAGAATCCGCATGTTTTTGGTTTCCGGCACGGTTCTTTCCCATTGCCCAGCCCGCTCGGATTCGACCTCCCGCGTCGCCTCGATCGGGAGCCGGACTTGAGCCGGGGTGGACCGGAGACGGCCGTGCGTGATACCTCCGCCCTCCAGGCACGGGCGACTGTACGGTCGCCGCTCACCCCATCGCAGCGGACTTTCGCCCCCATGGCTGTGCGACACCTCGCGTTTTGCATCGCGGCATGCGGCCTCATGGTCGCGGCTTCCGAGCCTGCGCGGTCGCAGCCGGGCGGCACACCGGCCGCGCCCGCCCCTGCAGGTCGCACGTTCACGCCCGAGGAACGGACCAACATCGCGGTCTACGAAGCCGTGAACCGCAGCGTCGTCAACATCAACACGAAGGCCACGGTCGCCACGGGGCTGTTTCTTCTCGAAGTGCCGTCGGAGGGGGCCGGGTCGGGGATCGTGCTCGATACGCGGGGGCATGTCCTGACGAACTACCACGTCGTCGAGGGGGCCAAGGAAATCCAGGTGCTCCTGTCGGACGGGTCGTCCCACCTCGCCACCGTCGTGGGCGTCGACCCCGCAACGGACGTCGCCGTGCTGAAAATCGACGCTCCGGCGGGCGTGCTTCATCCCGTCGTGTTTGGCACCTCGTCCGACCTGCGGGTCGGGCAGCACGTGTTCGCCATCGGGAATCCGTTCGGTCTCGAGCGGACGCTGACCACCGGGATCATCTCGAGTCTCAATCGATCCCTGCCGACGCGGAGCGGCAGGACGATCAAGTCGATCATCCAGACCGACGCCGCCATTAACCCCGGCAATTCCGGGGGGCCGCTCGTGGACAGCGGCGGTCGCCTGATCGGCATGAACACGGCGATCGCGAGCAGGACGGGGCAGAGTTCGGGGGTGGGCTTTGCGATCCCGGTCGGAACCCTCGCGCGGATCGTCCCGCAGTTGATCGAGAGGGGGCGCGTGGTGCGGGCCGATGCGGGCGTCACGCGGGTTTTCGAGTCGGATTCAGGGCTGCTCGTGGCGGCGGTCGCACCGGAGGGGCCGGCGGAGCGGGCAGGATTGCGGGGATTCCGGGTCGTGCGGGAGCGCCGTCGTCAGGGGCCTTTTGCCGTCGAAACGGCCAGGGTGGACCGGTCTGGGGCGGATCTGGTCGTGGCCGTGGGGGGCGAGTCGATCAAGACGGCCGACGACTTCCTGTCGGCGGTGGAATCCCGCAATCCCGGCGACACGATCCTGATCACGGTGGTCCGCGAGGGGCGGCAGCTCGACATCCCGGTCGTCCTCGGCTCGGAGCAATGAAAAGCCCGAGAGGAATGGCCCGCGTTCTGCAGTCGAACCACCGGCCCCGAGTGCCCGTAGAGAACGAGCGGTCGGCTTCGACCGCACCCTCTCGGCCTGTCCAGCGGCTTCGCAAAGCCTCTCGGATCAGGCCATTGACCCCGACGGTGGCTGTGCTACCATCATGGGCTCGGCGTTGAGGATCGCGGAAGCGACCCTCCCGCCATGTTCGTTGGCAATTCGGCAGTTCGATCTCTTTTG
>CAIWZS010000546.1 GCA_903917235.1 uncultured Planctomycetaceae bacterium
CCGACGCCGCATCCTTCACGCCCTCGAACGCCTTGGTCATGTCGCCGAACATGCCCGCAAGACCCTTCACGACATCGGCGGCGTCACCGAGGTTCTCCGGGAGCTTGAACACCTCCTCGGTCACCACGGCCTTCACATCACCGGCCACCCGCGCGATGACCGCGGTGCGGTCCACCACGGTGTCGCCCGTGCGCTCGATCGTCTCCTCCATGACCACCTCGTCCGGCATGCGCACGGCGGGGGCGGGCGGGGCGACCGCCTGGTCCGCGGGCTTGTTTTGCCAGAGGTAGAGGCCCGCACCGATGGCTCCGAGGAGCAGCAGCGGGATGAGCCAGCCGGGCAGCCCGGAGGACGAGGGCTCGGGAGCGTGGCCGTGGCCGCCGTGACGGGCCGGCTGGACGCTCGAGCCGCCGACGGCCGACATGGCCGACATCACGCTGTCGAGCGAGAGCCCGCCCGGCACCGCGCGGGAGATGTTGGAGGCCTGCTCCGAGAAGAGCCGCGAGACGCCCGATGCGTCGGGCCGACCCGTGAACTGCTTCGCCACCATCCCGAGCACGATCGGCGCGAGGTAGGTGAGCAGCGACTTCACGGTGCCGGGGTTCATCTTGAGGAACGTGCCGAGCAGGCTCGTGAGGAGCGATGCCGTGCCGCCGCCCGAGCCGCCACCGAGCAGCGAGCCGAGGAGACTGCCGCCGATCTTCTCGAGGCCGGAGGCCTGTCCGCCGCCGAGCATCCCCGCGAGGTTGCCGAGCATCGAGAGATCGAGGCCGCCCATCGCCTTGGCGAGCTGGTCGGCACCGCCCTGCGAGGAGGCCATCTTGCCGAAAATCTGCAGGAGCGCCGGCACTGCGGCACCGGTCGCCGAACGTGTCTGCGACTCATCGGCCCCGATCAGACCGCCGAGCTTGCCCAGCACGTCGCCGGACAGCTGCCCCGAAATGAGATCCACGATATTCATTCACGCGTCTCCAGAAGGAAGGAATCGAACCCGTGTGCGGGTGTCCCGTCTTCCGTGACGAATGTGATCCGGCCCGGACGTCCGGGCTGTCCATCCATGGGCGAACCGCCCGAACGGTTGTAGTGGTCGGCCGAAGGTGCCGCAAGGAACCGGGGCCTGCCGGCAGGGGCGAGGCCGGCGACCGGGGCCGCACATCCGTTCCCATCGCGCCTTTTTGTCAGATTTCTACCAGTAGACGTACTGCAGGAATCGCTCACGATCGGCCTTCGGCAGCGCGTCGACCCGGGGAATCACCCAGCGGTTCTCCTCGGTGTCGAGGAGCAGTTTGCCGTCATCCCCGAAGTCGACGGCCTGGCTCTGGGTCCAGCGCGTGGTGAAGCCGCGACGGCCGACGTCCGTCTCGACGTCGAAATCGAGGTAGCCATGCGCCAGTCGCACGCCGTGCACGCGGTCGATGCGTCGCACGAGGGCGCTGCGACGCAGGGCTTCACGGACGATCGTGCGGCCCGCCTCGTCCCAGTCCGCCAGCGTGCGGATCATGCCGAGTTCGACCTCCTCGCCGTCCTCCTCCCAGCCGCGCACCGACAGGAACGACTCGGGATGGGATGCGGGGAACGTGCGCAGCACGAAGACGCCGCGGGCTGCGGGGCCGTCCACCGACTCCATCTCGATCCGCCCGTGGTCGCCGACGACGAAGCGGTGTCGTCCCGGCTCGAGCCACTCGATCCCGGACGCGGCTCGCTCCTCCGCCGCGCCGCCCACGGGCCCCGGCTCCTCGACGAGCAGCGTGTCGATCGTCGGCTGCTTCGAGACCTGCGTCTGGATGCGGACGAGCCTCGCGTAGATCCCGTCGGATTCGAGCAGCGCCCCATGGGATCCCTCCTCCGCCAGGCGTCCCCGGTCGAAGACGAGGATGCGATCGGCATTGCGCAGCGTCGACAGCCGGTGGGCGATCGCGATCGTGGTGCGGCCGCGGACGAGCACCGCGAGCGCCTCCTGGATCGCCCGCTCCGCCTCGGCGTCGATGCTGCTCGTGGCCTCGTCAAGCACGAGAATCCGCGGGTCGTAGAGGAGCGTGCGGGCGATCGAGAGCCGCTGCTTCTCGCCTCCGGACAGCCCCGCGCCCCGTTCTCCAAGCAGTGTCTCGTAGGCGAGCGGCTGTCGGCAGAGGAAGTCGTGGGCGCCCGCCGCCTTGGCCGCGGCGAGCCCCTCCTCGATCGTCGCCTCCGGTCGGCCGTAGGCGAGATTCTTCCAGATCGTCCCGCGGAAAAGGTACGAATCCTGGAACACGATTCCGAGGCGCCCGCGGAGATCGCGGGTGGCGAGCCGGCGCACGTCGATGCCATCGACGGAGATCGTGCCCTCCTGCACGTCGTGGAACCGTGCGAGCAGGTTGACCAGCGTGGTCTTCCCCGATCCCGAGCGACCGACGATGCCGACCATCTCGCCCGGTCGCACGGCGAACGAGACGTCGTGCAGGACCGGCTGGTTCCGGTCGTACCCGAACGTGACGTTGTCGAAGCGGATCTCGCCACGGACGTCGTTCCAGGGCTCGGGATTCGCCGGCTCCGTGACCATGGCGGGCGTGTCGAGCAGTTCCAGCACCCGCTTGCTCCCCGACAGGAAGCTCGTGAGCCACGTGGTGAAGTGCGACAGCGCTCCCAAGGGCGCGTAGAACATCGCGAGGTACGCCAGGAAGGCGATCAGCTGGCCGAGCGTCATGTCGCCGCCGATCACGTCACGACCGCCGACGTACCAGACGATGAGGCCGCCGAGACTGAAGACGATCTGCATCGAGGCGGCGTAGGTCGTGTTGGTGTGCTCCACCCACTGCCGCCACTGCCGCAGGTGGTCGCTCGACTCGTGGAAGCGGCCCTGCTCGCGCGGCTCCTGCGCGAAGGCCTTGACGACGCGGATGCCGGAGAGCATCCCGGACAGCCGCGACATCTGCTTGCTGGAGGCGTCCCACAGCCGGTAGTGCTTCGGGTAGACGTGCTTCCAGAAGATCCACGACCCGAGCACCACCAGGGGCACGGGGATGAGCGTGTAGAGCGCGAGCTTCGGGTTGATCCACACGAGCATGCCGCCCACCGCGACCAGCTGGACGATCTGGAGGAGGAAGCCGCCCGTGAACTGGTGCACGAGCCCGTGAAGCACCTCGCTGTCATGCGCCACCCGGCTGATCATCGATCCGACCTGATGGCGGTCGTAGTACGCCACCGAGAGCTCCTGGAGCTTGCGCACCATCGCGTCGCGGAGCGTCGCCGTGATCCCCGTGCCGATTGCCGTCGCGAGGCGGCCTTTGAGCACGCCGACCGCCGAGAGCAGCACCCGCGAAAACGCCAGCGCCAGGACCACGAGCAGAAGCGCCGTGCGGAAGTCGGGCAGTTCCGTGCCGCCCGGGTCGTCGGTGCGGGCCGACAGGATCCGGTCGACCATGTACTGCTGCAGCTTCGGCGGCACGAGCTCGGCCACGACGCCGAGGAACGTGAGCACCACGAGCAGCACGGCCCCGCGGGAGTAGGGCGCGAGCAGTTCGCCGACCCGCCGCAGGATCTGCCCCTTCTGGAGGCAGCGCGGACAGCTGTCGTCGGCCGTTTCGAGCCGCAGGTCGCACGAGGGACAACGCGGCGGATCGAGCGGGCCGTCGATGACGAGGGCGGTGTCGCCGGAGACGCCCTCGCGGTGCCGCTCGAGCGCACGCGACACCTTGTGGAAGCGTCCGGCGAGCGCGTTGGAGTAGCGCACGACGTCGATCCAGCCGCCGTCGACCCGCACCTGGAGCGTGCCGCCGCCGAGGCCGGCCGTCGTCCGCACCTTCGAGACGGCGGTCCAGCCGATCTGGCGGATCGGCGTGGCGGGGCCCGGTGGCGGAGCGTCCTGGACGGTCAGGCCGGCCTCGGTGACGACGAGCCACTCCCGGGCAGGGTCCCCCGCGAGCGACACGTCGGTATCGACGCACAGGAGGGCGCCGTCGGCATCCGCGGGGGGTGTCGGGGCGGTGGTTGGTGGCGGGGCTGCCGGGCCCGTCGTATCTTCTGCGATGCGAGGGCCGGCCGCGGTCGTGGCGTCGATGTCGCGATCCCTCGCGGAACTGGACTCACGGAGCATGTGCATGCGATACGCAGGAACGACGTCGGCGGTTCGCCGATCCCCGGCTGGTCGACTCGGCGCGGCGATCCTCGCGGCCGCCGGCCTGATGACGGCCGGCGGGGCGACCCGTGCCGCGGACGACGGCTTCGAGCCACTCTTCGACGGAAAGAGTCTGGCAGGTTGGAAGCCATCCGAGAATCCCTCGACCTGGAAGGTGGTCGATGGGGCGATCGTCTGCCATGGCCCGCGCAGTCACCTCTTCTACGTCGGGGCGAATCCCGAGGCGCCGGCCGTCTTCCGCAACTTCCACCTGCGTGCCGAGGTGATGACCCGGCCCGGCTCGAATTCCGGCGTCTTCATCCACTCGCGCTTCCAGGACGACGGGTGGCCGCAGACCGGCTACGAGGTGCAGGTGAACAACACCCAGCGCGACCCGGTCCGCACGGGCAGCATCTACAACGTCGTCAAGAACTTCACGCCGCCGGCGCAGGACGACACGTGGTTCCTGCTCGAGGTCGTCGTCCAGGGCAAGGCCGTGCGGGTGTCGGTCGACGGTCGGGTGCTCTTCGAGTTCGTCGAGCCGGAGGGTGTGACCGGCACCAGGCGGCTCTCCGAGGGACTCTTCGCCCTCCAGGGCCACGACCCCGACAGCGAGGTGCACTACCGTCGGTTCGAGGTGAAGCGGCTCGACTGAGAGCCCCCGTCGGGCCGTCTCGCAGAAACCGCCGGTCGCCCTTCAACTTCCCGGACGACTCTGCCGATAATGCCGGGGATGCGGGGGATGCCGGTTGGGCGCCCCGCCGCTCAACGGAGGGACCCCATGGTCACGACGAAACTGCCTGCCGGCATCCGCGACGATATCACGCAGTGCATCGGGCACACGCCGCTCGTCCTCCTGCGCCGCGTCACGGAGGGCTGCGTCGCCAAGGTCGCGGGCAAGATCGAGAACATGAACCCGCTCTGGAGCGTGAAGGATCGCATCGCCTGCGCGATGATCGACGCAGCCGAGCGCGACGGCCGGATCGGCGCCGACACGGTCGTGATCGAGCCGACGAGCGGCAACACGGGCATCGGGCTCGCCTACGTCTGCGCGGCCCGCGGCTACAAGCTCCGCGTCACGATGCCCGAGAGCATGAGCCTCGAGCGCCGGCGGATGCTCAAGGCGCTCGGCGCCGAGCTCGTGCTCACCCCGGCCGCCGAAGGGATGCCGGGCGCCGTGCGCCATGCCGAGGAGATCAGCCGCTCGTCGACCCAGTACTTCATGCCGCAGCAGTTCAAGAACCCGGCCAACCCGGACGTGCACCGACGGACCACCGCCGAGGAGATCTGGCGCGACACCGAGGGGCAGGTGGACATCGTGGTCTGCGGCGTGGGAACGGGCGGCACGATCACCGGCGTCGGCGAGGTGCTCAAGAGCCGCAAGCCCTCCGTCCGGGTCGTGGCGGTGGAGCCCGCCAACAGCCCCGTCATCTCGCAGAAGCTCGCCGGCGAGCCGATCAAGCCGGGCCGCCACACGATCCAGGGCATCGGAGCCGGCTTCATTCCCGACATCCTCAACCTGGACGTCATCGACGAGGTCGTGAAGGTCGACGACGAGGACGCGATGGAGACGGCCCGCCAGATGGCGAAACGCGAGGGCCTCATGTGCGGCATCAGCTGCGGGGCGGCGGCCTGGGGTGCGCTGCACGTGGCCCGTCGGCCGGAGAACGCCGGCAAACTCGTCGTCGTCGTGCTGCCCGACCTCGGCGAACGCTACCTCTCGACGCGGCTGTTTCCCGAGTGACCCGAGGTCGGTTCGGCCGCTCGGCCGGACCGGTTCCTCCACCGAGGGTGTCGAGCGACGACCGGATCGCCGATCCGGCCCGCAGCCTGCTGCCCCGCTGCCTGCTACACTGTCGGCGGGCGAGGCGGCCCGCGGAATAAGCAGACGGCGATGGTTCGGCCTCCGTCCCCCACCGCGTGCGCATCGGTCACCATTTCCGGGATGATCGCGCCTTCCGCAGGCGAACTTCCCGTCGTTGGCGGCGACCTTGCCGCATGGTGTGCACGGGCGGGTCTCGACGACCACGGCTCCGCCGGGCGGAGTCTCGCGGCGCTCGTTTCGCACGGCCTGACAGCCGATCTCGTCGCGACGCTCTGCGAGCGACTCCCCGCCTTGCTGCACGGGCTCGGCGATGCGGACCGCGTGCTCGTCGCCCTCGAACGATTCATCGGGGCGGTCCGCAGCCCACTCGCGACGGGTGCCCTGTTCGAGCGCGATCCCCGTGCGCTCGAGACCCTGCTGCGTCTCTTCGCCGCAAGCCCGTACCTCGCCGAGGTGACCATCGGCGATCCCGAGGCGTGGGAGCGGGTACGGGTCGATCAGGGTCGCCCGGAGAAGCGCGAGGCGCTCGCGGCAAGCCTCGCGATGGAGCTCGGTGGGGCCTCCGATACCGACACCGTGATGCGCGCGCTGCGGCGATTCAAGCGGCGGCAGATGCTGCGGATCGCGTACGGCGACATCGTGGGCGGGCAGCGGTTCGAGACGGTCGTCACCCAGCTGTCGCACGTCGCCGACTGCATCGTGCAGGCCGCCGTGCGGACGGCGGTCGAGTCGGTCGCCCTGCGGCGGGGCAGGCCGATCGACGAGGCATCCGGCGGGCCCGCGACGATCGCGGTGATCGCGCTCGGAAAGCTCGGCGGCGGGGAGCTGAACTACTCGAGCGACATCGACCTCGTCTTCGTGCACTCCGCGGAGGGACGGACCGCGGGACCGAGGGCCTGCACGAACCGGGAGTTCTTCGAACGGGTCGTCCAGGAGACCGTGCGGCTCGTCGCGGAGCCGACCGACCTCGGCATCGGCTACCGGGTCGACCTGCGGCTGCGGCCCCATGGCGGCGCCGGTCCGGCGTCGCTGGCCCTGGAACCGATGCTGCAGTACTACGATCGACAGGGGCGCACGTGGGAGCGACAGGCGTGGGTGAAGGCCCGCTGCATCGCGGGAGACGCGTCGCTGGGGAACCGACTGCTCCGCGAACTCGAACCATGGATCTACCGCCGCTGGCTGACCCGGGCCGACATCAGCGGCATCCGCGCGCTCAAGCGTCGCATCGAGCAGCGTGCGGCACGCGAGGGGGGCGACGCGGCCGACGTCAAGCACGGGCGCGGCGGCATCCGTGACGTCGAGTTCACGATCCAGTTCCTGCAGCTGCTCGGCGGCGGCGACACCCCGAGGGTGCGCACCGGGGCGACGCTCGAGGCGATCCGCCGCCTCGCGGAAACGGGAGGACTCACCGATCAGGAGCGGGAGATCCTCGAGCGGACCTACACCCTGCTGCGCACCGTCGAGCACCGCCTGCAGATCCTCTACGATCGCCAGACCCACCGCCTGCCGACGGATGACGCCGAGTTCGGCCGGCTCGCCGCCCGCCTCGGCTACGGACGCGACCCGCAGGCGAGTGCCCGCCTGCGCGAGGATCTCGCCGCCGCGTCCGACGTCAACCGCCGCATCCTCGACCATCTCCTGCACGACGCGTTTCCGGACGACGTGGCACCCGAGCCGGAGGTCGACCTCGTGCTCGACCCGGCCCCATCCACCACGTTCGTCCACGAGGTGCTCTCCCGGCACGGGTTCCGCGACATCGCGGGAGCACACCGCGGCCTCGTCGCGCTCGCCGAGGAAAAGGTTCGATTCCTGTCCTCGCGGCGCTGCCGCCACTTCCTCGCGGCGATCGCGCCGCGGCTGCTGGCCGCGATCGGGCGCACGCCGGAGCCCGACGCGACCCTGATCAACCTCGTCTCCGTGAGCGACTCGCTCGGGGGGAAGGGCGTGCTCTGGGAGCTGTTCAGCTTCCATCCCCCGTCACTCGACCTCACCGTGCGGCTCTGCTCGTCGAGCCCTTTCCTGGCGCGGCTGCTCGTGGGGAACCCGGGCATGATCGACGAGCTGCTCGACAGCCTGCTCGTGGACCGGTTGCCGACGCCGACGGAGCTCGATGCCTCCCTCGCGGAGATCTGCCGGGGTGCCACCGACGTCGAGCCGATGCTGCACGCATTCAAGGCGTCGCAGCAGCTGCGGGTGGGCGTCCGCGACGTGCTCGGCCGGCAGGACATCGACGAGACCACCGCCGCCCTGTCCGCGATCCCGCAGGCGCTGCTCCGCCTCGTCGTCGCGCACGAGGAGCGCAGGCTCGTCGCGCGGCTCGGCGCGCCGATGGCGGCCACGACGGGTGAGCCGGCCGGGCCGATCGTCCTGGCGATGGGCAAGTTCGGCGGCCGTGAGATGAACTACGCGAGCGACGTGGACGTGGTGTTTCTCTACGACCACGACGGCATGTCGTTTCGCCACAGCCCACGCGGCAGCGTGGAGGGAACGACGAACGCACACTTCTTCTCCGAGCTGGCCCAGCGCGTCGCCCGCACGTTCAACACGCTCGGACCCCGGGGTCGGCTCTACGAGCTCGACTCCCGGCTGCGCCCGAGCGGCCGGAGTGGACCTCCTGCGGTGTCGCTCGCCGAGTTCGCCCGCTACCTCGCCCCGGACGGACCGGCGGCGGTGTGGGAACGCCAGGCGCTCGTCAAGGCGAGAATCGTCGTGGGCGGGCCGGCCGCCTCGGCGGCGGTGCGCGAGATCATCGACGACGCCGTCTACGGCCGCACCTGGTCGGCCACCGAGATCGAGTCGATCCGGCAGATGCGGTACCGCATGGAGGAGGGCGCACGGGCGACCAACCTCAAGCGTGGCCCGGGAGGCGTCGTGGACATCGAGTTCATCGTCCAGGCGCTCCAGCTGGTGCACGGCCGCACGCTGCCGTGCCTGCGGACACCCGAAACGCTCGCCGGACTCGTCGCCCTGCACGCCGCCGGGCTCGTCCATGACGAACGCTTCGATTTTCTCTGCCGCGCCTACCGCACGCTGCGCACGATCGAGGGCCGGCTGCGCCTCCTCGATGCCGCGGCCCGCCACGACTTTCCCGCCGCCCCACCGGAGCAGCGGCGACTCGCGCATCTCCTCGGGCACGAGCAGCCCGATCGCCTCGTGTCGGACGTGCAGGCCCTCACGGCGCGAACCCGCGCCGAGTTCGAACGCGTCTTCAACGAAATCGGCTGCCGCCTCGGTGAGCCGGCAGGGACCGGCCAGCCCCGGTGAGCGGACGCGGGCCCGCTCACACGATCCTCACCACGCGGCACCGGCGGCGGGCGTTCCCCGGCTCAAACTGGCCTTGCTCCGGCGAGGGGGGCGACGCGATCCTCCTTCCGTCCCGGGGAAGGCCCGTCCCATGCGCCCGCCGCGTTCGATCGTCATCGTCAAGCTCTCCGCGATCGGCGACGTCATCCACGGCATACCGACCGCCGTGGCACTGCGTCGCGCGTTTCCGGCCGCTCGGATCGGCTGGGTCGTCGAGGGCCGCTCGGCCGACGTGCTCGCCGGTCATCAGGCGATCGACCATCTCTTCCGGCTGCCACGCCGCTGGCTGGCCTCGCCGCGCACGGTGCTCCGGCTGCGGCGCCAGCTGCGCTGGTTCGGCGCCGACGTCGCGCTCGATCTGCAGGGACTGCTCAAGAGCGGCGTCGCCACGCTGCTCTCGGGCGCCCGCACGCGCATCGGCCACACCCGGCCCGCCTCGCGGGAACATGCCTGGCTCGCCTACACGCATCCCGTGAAGGCGGGATCCGCACACATCGTCGATCGCAGCTGCGACCTGCTCGCCGCGCTCGGGCTCTCGGTCCCCGCGCCGGCGTTCGAGATGCCACGCTGGCCCGTGAGCCGCGAGCGCGTCACGCGGTGGCTCGATGCGCTGCGGCTCGCGGCCCCGCCCGTCCTGCTCAACCCGGGGGCGGGATGGGCGTCGAAACGCTGGCCCGTCGACCGCTTCGCGGCGACCGCGCGGGCCCTGCACCGGCGGCACGACCAGCCGACGATCGTGGTATGGGGCGGCGCCGAGGAGCGCGCACTCGCCGAACGGATCGCCGCCGAGTCGTTCGGCGCCGCGCTCGTCGCCCCCGAGACGTCGCTGCAGGACCTCGGCGAGCTGTGCCGACTGGCGCGGCTCGTGATCTCGGGCGACACCGGACCTCTCCATCTGGCCGCCGCCGTCGGCACGCCCTGCGTCGGCCTCTTCGGCCCCGTGCCGGCGTCCCGCAACGGCCCGTACGGCACCGCCCATTCGTGCGTTGAACCCCCGTCCGCGCTCCGCCCCGCCTGGGCCGATCGCAAGACCGACCGCGTCTCGATGATGGGGATCGACGTCGAGCGGGTCGTGACGGCGGCGGAGTCGATCCTCGCGCGGAGCCACGCGGCCTGAACCCGGTATACTGACGGCGTCGGCTCGCCCTCGGGAACGCGTGCGTCACCGCCATGGCCCGTCGTCGTCGCAATCCGTTTTATGCCGTGCTCGGGATCGTGGGTTTTGCCTTCACGATCACGGCCGTCAGCTACTGTCTGGCGGTGCTCCGGCTGGTCCGTCCGGCGACGCTCGTGTCCACCGCGGGCGTTCATCCTCTGCACGCCCTGATGGATCGCCACGGGGCGGGAATCCTCGCGGCCGAGCTGCTTCTGCTCGCGGTCGCCACGGTGGGGGCCGTCTGGCTCGATCACGTCGAGGGAGAGCGCATCCTCGCAGCCCGCCGCGCCGAGCGGAATGGTCGTCGGGCGATCGATCGGCCCCCTGGCGACGACGCCACGGACCGGTC
>CAIWZS010000547.1 GCA_903917235.1 uncultured Planctomycetaceae bacterium
GCTTCGTGAGCCCCGCGACTTCGGCGAGCGTGCAGAACGCCGTCAGCGCCGCGAGCGCCGGCGACACCGTGTGGCTCCAGACCGGAGCCTACGCCGCCGACTCCGCCACCGCCTCGGTCAACAACCTCACGGTGAACGTGCCGTCGGGGGTGAGCGGCTTCACCGGCCTCGTCCTCGGGGCCGGCGTGACCGACGGCTCGGCCACCCTCACCGGCTCGGGCAATGCCGACCTCACCGGTAACGCGGGCAATAACGTCCTCACCGGGAACGACGGCAACAACACGATCGACGGTGCCGCCGGCATCGACACGGTCGTCTTCTCCGGCGCCTTCGCCGACTACGCGCTCGCCTTTACCGGCTCGCAGGTCGTCGTCACCCGCGTGAACGGCGGCAGCGACGTCAAGACGATCGTCAACGTCGAGAAGCTCCAGTTCACCGACCGCGACGTGATCGTCGTCGGCAGCTCGCTCGGCAGCGAATATACGGGCGTGCAGGCGGGCGTCGACGCGGCCGGCTTCGACGACGTGGTGATCGTGGGCAAGGGCGATTACTCGAGCGAGGGCACGATCACCGTCAGCAACACCGAGCTGACGGTCTACGGTCCGCAGTTCGGCGTCTCGCCGAACGCGACTCCCGCCGCCTGGGCCACCGCGGCCAATCTGGCGACCATCGGCCGCTTCTCGGTCGTCAGCTCCGGGACCGACACGGCCGGCCTCTCGCTCGACGGTCTGCGGCTCGTCGGGGCGGCCGGCGGCGGCAATGACGACAGCGCGATCATCATGACGGCCGAGGGCGGGCTGACGGTGGCCAACTCGGTGATCTCGGTGTCCGCCGGCTCCGGGAAGCGCGGCACCGGCATCGACGTGGGCTATGCGAGCAACAACCTCTACATCACCGACAACCTCTTCGTCGCCTTCTCGAACTCGCAGCCCTCCGGCACGAACAACGCCTGGGGCATCTACCTCAACTACGACGCCTCCACGACGGGCACGGTCGTCGACATCGAGGGCAACGTCTTCGACATGGGCGCTGACTTCGGCACCGCCACCGGCAACGCCACCGGGATTCCGATCGGCTTCGACGGCTACACCCCCTCGAAGGGCTCGCTGGCGATCGAGAACAACGCCTTCAACAACACGGCCCCCTGGTACGCGATCGGCGCCCTCGACTTCGCGGGCATCGTGACCGAAGACGTCACCTTCGCCGACATCACCGGCAACACCTTCACCAACGCCACCGCGGAGCTCCCCAACTCCGACACGGGCGTCTTCCGCAACCGCACCGGCTACGTGACCACGACCGGCGCGAACGTCATCGACGGCGTGTCGGTCGACCAGATCCTCACCGGCCCCAACGGCCAGGCGAGCACGCTCACCGGCACCGCGGGCCCCGACTACATCGCCGGCCAAAACCTCAACGACGTCATCAGCGGGCTCGCCGGCAATGACGTGCTCCTGGGCAACAGCGGCGACGACACGCTCACCGGCGGCCCGGGCACGAACACGATCGACGGCGGCACCGGCACCGACACGGCCGTCTTCCCCGGCTCGCGCGCCGACTACGACATCGTCTACGGCGCCACGACGATCACCGTGACGAGCAAGACGGGCGTGACGCCCGTGATCGCCGACACGCTCACGAACA
>CAIWZS010000548.1 GCA_903917235.1 uncultured Planctomycetaceae bacterium
GCGGCCGACGAGCACGCCGGGTGCTCCCCCGCCTCCGAGGTCGACGATGCGGACCGAGGTCGGCAGGGTCGTCGCATGGCGGCAGCGCGGCCCCTCGAGCGTGCCCTCGAGCCTCGAGCCATCTCGAGGGGCATGCGGAGCGCTGTCTCCCGGCGCTTGCGGGGCGACCGCCCGGACATAGACCTGCGCACCCAATTCGTCACAGGGCCCGAGCGACACCGCCACGTCCATCGCACCCGCGTCGTCACGTGCGGGCGAGGACGCGCTGTCGGGAGTGGGTGACGATCGGTTCACGACGAGGAGGCCGCCCCGAACCGCTCCGCCGCGAGCACGGTGAGCGCCCGCAGGTCGAGCTTTCCCGACCCGAGCATCGGCAGCTCATCGATCCGCGCGAAGCTGTCCGCGGATGGAATCCAGAGATTCGGCAGCCCGCGCTCGGCGAGGCGGCGGACCACATCCCGGGGATCCCGCTCGGTCGGCACGTGGAAGACCACGAGCCGCTCCCCCTTCGCCCGATCGGGCACGGCGGTGACGACCGCGAGGAGTTCGCCATCGGCCGCCCCGAGTTCCGCATTGACCGCCTCTTCGACCGACAGGTGCGGAACCATCTCGCCGCCGATCTTGGAGAAGCGGCTCTGGCGGCCGGTGATCGTGATGAATCCCTCCGGGTCGAGCCGGGCGATGTCCCCGGTGCAATACCAGCCGTCATGAACGACCTTCGCCGTGAGGTCGGGCCTGTCGAGGTAGCCCTGCATGACGTTCGGTCCGGCCACCCAGAGCAGACCCTCCTCGCCGATCGGGAGTTCGCGTGCTCCGTCGCGGTCCGTGATGCGGGCGCGGCAGCCCATGATGGGACGTCCCACGGTGCCCTCCCGGCAGTCGACCGGCCGACCGGGCACGTGGCGACTCGGAGGCACGTTGGCGGCGACCAGCGGCGCCAGTTCGGTGCAGCCGTAGGCCTCGCAGGGGCGCACGCCGAACTTCTTCTCGAAGGCATCGCTCACCTCGACCGGCAGCTTCTCCGCCGCGCCGAACACGGCCTCGAGGGTGGAGAAGTCCTCGGCCGGCGTCCGCCGCGTGTAGATCCGCAGGAAGGTCGGCGTCGCCATGAGCAGCGTCGCGTGGTGCTCGCGGGCGAGCCGTCCGACCGTCTGCGCGTCGCGCGGATCGGTGTGATAGACGACCGCCGGCTCGAGCACGAGCGGTGTCCAGAACGTCGTCGTGTAGCCGTAGGAGTGGAAAAAGGGGAGCACGCCGAGCGCCACGTCCGCGCCGGAGAGGTGCAGCATCGAGTCGATCGCCCGGACATTCGAGGCGACGTTCTCCTGCGAGAGCACGACGCCCTTCGGATCGCCGGTCGAGCCCGACGTGAAGATCACCGTGAGGACGTCCTCGCCACGGATCTGGTCCACGTTCAGCCACCGCTCGAGCAGCGGCATTGGCGCGAGGCGGGCGAGCGCCCAGGCACGGACCTTGTCGGTCGTCGTGAGACGCTTGCGAAGGTCGCCGGCATCGAGCAGTCGCCCGCCGAGCGTGAGCTTCACGCGGGCGAGGAAGGGGGGGCTCGAGATCACGTGCCGCAGCCCGGCGCGCTCGATGCACACGTCGAGGATCGGTTGCGTGCAGGTGTAGTTGAGGTTGACGGAGACGCGCCCGGAGAGAGCGATCGCCGCGTTGACGACCGCAGCCCCGGCCGTCGGGGGCAGCATGACCCCCACCATGCGCTCGTCGGGTGCGAGCGTCCGCTCGAGCAGGGCCCGCACGGCGAGCACCCGCACGAGCAGCTCGTGCCCCGTCAGCCGCGTGCCGAGCGAATCGGCGACCTTCAGGCGTTTCCCGGCGGCGCGGCAGGCCCGCAGGAACTGTTTCTGGAGGCTCGGCGGCGGGCGGGTCGGATCTCGTGTCGGCATGGGGGAGGGCGCCTGGGACGTTCCGTGCGACGAATCGGGTTCGTTGCCTGATTCCGACTCCGGGTTAGATTCTTACGTCCCGCGGTGCGGGTCGTCTGCGCGACTCATGACGAACTGCCGGCGCCGGTGGTTCGCGCGTGGATGGCCCGGGCGGGGCCGCTCGGTGCGCCGCGGATACCGCCCCTGAAGGCGTCGGTGGCGGACGTCGCGGGCGTGCCGGCCGACCCGCCAGCACCACCCGTCACCGCGTTCGATTCGGGCTTCAACCCACGGAAGACGCATGCCACGGTACGAGCCAGCCCGCATCGAGCCGAAGTGGCAGGCATGGTGGGAGGCGCACGGCACGTTCGCGACCCCGCGCCTGCCGGCGTCCCGGAAGCGCTACGTGCTCGACATGTTTCCCTATCCCAGTGGTGACGGACTCCACGTCGGTCACCCGGAGGGCTACACGGCGACCGACATCGTCGCGCGGTTCGAGCGGATGCGGGGCACCAGCGTGATGCACCCGATGGGCTTCGACGCCTTCGGGCTGCCGGCCGAGGAGCACGCCATCCGCACCGGCACGCCGCCACGTGAAAGCACCGCCCGCAACATCGACACGTTTCGACGCCAGCTGAAGATGCTCGGGTTCAGTTACGACTGGAACCGGGAACTGGCGACCACCGATCCCGAGTACGTGCGTTGGACGCAGTGGATCTTCCTCGTGCTCCACGACACGTGGTTCGACCCGGTCGAGCAGCGGGGCCGGCCGATCGCCGACCTGCCGATCCCGCCGGAGGTCGAGGCCGGGGGGGAGCGGGCCGTGGCCGCCTACCGCGACGAGCATCGGCTCGCCTACCAGTCCGAAGCCCCGGTGAACTGGTGCCCGGCGCTCGGGACGGTCCTCGCCAACGAGGAGGTGGTGGGGGGTGTGAGCGAGCGGGGTGGTCATCCGGTGGTGCGCATCCCGCTGCGACAGTGGATGCTGCGGATCACCTCCTACGCGGAACGACTCGAGCGGGAACTCGATGGGCTCGACTGGCCGGCCAGCATCAAGAAGCTGCAGTGCGACTGGATCGGACGCAGCACGGGTGCCGAAGCGGATTTCTTCATCGCCCCGTCGCAGGACGCGTCTCGGGCGTTCAACGACTGGAAGGCGGCGCGGGCCGTGTCGGGATTTCCGGCGCGACCCGGCCGGGACGTGCTGCGGATCTACACGACGCGTCCCGACACGCTCTACGGCGTGACCTTCATGGTCGTGGCTCCCGAACACCCGCTCCTCGACGCGCTCACGACGGAGTCCCAGCGCGATGTGGTCACGGCGTACCGCGAGGCCGCCGCCCGCAAGAGCGACCTGGACCGCACCGATCTCGCCTGTGAGAAGACCGGCGTCTTCACCGGGGCGTTCGTCATCCATCCGCTCAGCGGCGCGTCGATTCCGGTGTGGGTGGCCGACTACGTGCTGGCGACGTACGGCACCGGCGCGATCATGGCGGTGCCGGCCCACGACACGCGCGATCACGAATTCGCCACGACCTTCGGGCTCGACATCATCACGGTCGTGGAGCCGATCGATCGCGTCGTCGATCCGGACGAACGCTTCACCGGTGACGGCCGGGCCGTCGCCAGCGGACCCTACACCGGCCTGGCCACTCGCGCGTGCATCGCCCGGGTGGCCGATGACCTCGAGGAGGCCGGCCTCGGGCGGCCTGCGGCCAACTCCAAGCTGCGCGACTGGCTCTTCAGCCGGCAACGGTTCTGGGGGGAGCCGTTTCCGATCCTGCACGAACTCGACGACGCCGGTCGGCCCACGGGCATCGTGCGGCCCGTCGAGGAGCGGGAACTGCCGGTGTCGCTCCCGGAACTCGCCGACTTCAGGCCGGGACAGACGCCCGATCCGCCGCTGTCCAGGGCCCCGGCCGACTGGCTCTTCGTCGAACGGGACGGCCGCCGGTACCGCCGTGAAACCAACACGATGCCGCAGTGGGCCGGCTCCTGCTGGTACTACCTGCGGTTTCTCGATCCGCGCAACACCCTGCACTTCGTCGATCCGGAGATCGAGCGCGCGTGGATGCCGGTCGACCTCTACATCGGTGGTGCGGAGCACGCCGTGCTCCACCTCTTGTACGCGAGGTTCTGGCACAAGGTGCTCTTCGACCGGGGGCACGTCTCGTGCCCGGAGCCGTTCGGCCGCCTCGTCAACCAGGGAATGATCCTCGGTGAGATGGAGTTCACCGGGTATCGCAAGGCGGAGGGTGGCTGGGTGTCGGCCGAACGACACGGGCCGGACGACGTCGGCGCGCGGGTGCCAGCCGAGCAGGTGGAGAAACAGGGGGAGCACTTCGTGCTCCGCGACGCTCCGTCGATCCGCGTCGAGAGCCGTGCCTACAAGATGTCGAAGAGCCGCGGAAACGTGGTCAATCCCGATCAGGTGGTGCGGGAGCACGGCGCGGACGCGCTGCGGCTCTACGAGATGTTCATGGGACCGCTCGAGGCGACGAAACCCTGGAGCACCGCCGGCGTCGGCGGCGTTCGCGGCTTCCTCGACCGCTGCTGGAGGCTGGTGGTGGACGAGCGGGCGGACGACGTGCGGCTGGCGCGGCAGGTCGTGGCCGATCCGCCGTCGGACGAGCATCTCCGGGAGATCCACCGCACGATCGCCAAGGTGACCAAGGACATCGAGGCCCTCTCGTTCAACACCGCGATCGCCCGGATGATGGAGTTCGTCAACGTGTGCACGCCGCTCGAGAAGCGATCGCGGGCGATCCTCGAGCCGTTCATCGTCATTCTCGCGCCGTTCGCCCCGCACCTCGCCGAGGAACTCTGGGAGGTGCTGGGCAAGGCCGCACCGGTGTCGCTCGAGCCCTGGCCGACCGTCGAGGAACGCTGGCTGCACGACGAGACCGTGGAGGTGCCCGTGCAGATCCGGGGCAAACTCCGCGGCCGCATCGTCGTCCCGGCGGGAGCCGATGCGTCCGCGCTCGAGGCGGCGGCGCGGACCGACCCGAGGATCACCGAACTGTTGGCCGGACGTCGGATCGTCAAGGTGATCGCCGTTCCGGGCCGGCTCGTCAATTTCGTGGTCGAGGGCTGACGGGCCGCCCGCTGGGGCCGGGGAACGGCGTCCGTGCGCGGCGGTTGCGGTGTCGGGGTGGGTGCGTAGCATGACGCGGGCATGATCGGCGGCGCGGAGGGAGCGGAAACATGGCGGTGCGACGCGTGCTGGCCCTGGTGCTCGGCGGCGGACGTGGCACCCGCCTCTACCCGCTCACCCGCGATCGGTCGAAGCCGGCGGTGCCGCTCGCGGGCAAGTACCGCATCATCGACGTGCCGCTCTCCAACTGCATCAACAGCGGCGTGCAGCGGATCTACGTGCTCACGCAGTTCAACTCGGTGAGCCTCCACCGGCACATCCGCCGCACCTACACCTTCGACCCGTTCAGCGGTGGCTTCGTCGAGATCCTCGCCGCCCAGCAGACGAACGACACCACGACGTGGTACCAGGGCACGGCCGACGCGGTCCGCCAGAACATCCGCTACCTCCAGCAGCCCGACATCCGGCACGTCCTCATCCTCTCGGGCGACCAGCTCTACCGGATGAATTACGCGGACATGCTCGCGACGCACGTCGCCCGGCGGGCCGACGTGACGATCGCCGGAATTCCGGTGCACGACGACGCGGCGTCCGGCCTCGGCATCATGCGGCTCGACGGCAGCGGCCGCGTGGTCGGCTTCCTCGAGAAGCCGCAGACGCTCGACGAGCTCGACATGATGCGGACGGATCCGGCCTGGATCGAGACGCAGGGGGTGCCGGCAGCGGGCCGCACGCTCATGGCGAGCATGGGCATCTATCTCTTCGATCGGGACTGCCTGCTCGACCTGCTCACCAAGACCGACTACCAGGACTTCGGCCGCGAGGTGTTTCCGACCGCGATCCGGTCGAAGACCGTCCACCTGCACGCCTTCGACGGCTACTGGGAGGACATCGGCACGATTCGCTCGTACTACCAGTGCAACCTCGACCTCGCGAGGCATGCCGTGCCGTTCGAACTGGCCGACCCCGAGGCGCCGATCTATTCGCGCGCACGCTTCCTGCCCCCCTCGCGGCTGGACGGGGCGACGGTGCGGCAGAGCCTCGTGTCGGACGGCTGCGTCATCGGCGAGGGCGCCGTCGTCGAGCGCAGCGTGATCGGTCTGCGGTGCCGCATCGGGCCGAACGTCGTGATCCGCGACTCGGTGATCCTCGGCAACGACTTCTACGAGCCACCCGCCGACCTGGCCACGCGGGCCGCCCACGGCGAGCCGCCGCTCGGGATCGGCGCCGACACGGTGATCGAGGGGGCGATCATCGACAAGAACGTGCGCATCGGCTGCGGTGCACGCATCACCAACGAGCACGGCTGGGACAACACGGCGGACGACCCGCGCTTCGTGGTGCGCGACGGGGTCGTGGTGGTGCCCAAGGATGCCATCGTCCCGGACGGCTGGCGGGCCGATCTGGGGGCCGTCCGTCCCGGGTGAGGCGTGCGGGCCGGGCGGCGCGTCGTCACGGCGCGGATGCGGTTTTCCTGGAGCGACAGGTCGCTACCGGCGTCGCTTCCAGCCGGGTGACTCACGGCCTGGAGGGGTCACCGGGGCGGGCTGTTCGTGGGGCGGAAGCAGCATCGCCACGATGTCGGCGTCTTCCGAGGCAGTGCCCAGCGGTGTCGATCGAGGCGTCTCGGGCGCACGCGGCGCGGTGGCGGTGGGCGAAGCGGCACCGGCGATCACGGCCGACGCGGGCTCATCGCCCACGAGAACGCTGACCACCGGAGGTGGAGCGGCTTCGGCGTCGTCCGACGTCGTATCGCCCGCGTCGGCGAGCGTCGGGATCCCGTTTTCAGTCGGCGCCCCTGTGGAGACGATCTGCGGCCAGGGCTGGGCGACTCCGCCGAGTGGCAGGATGCCGTTGCTGCGGGCCCTGAAGTCGTTTTGCGGGGCGGAACCGTTCGGCACGGGACCGGCGTAGTCGAGGGGATCCGGGCACATCGTGCAGCCGGTCGCCAGCACGAGAGACGCCGCGACGCAACGGACACGGCTGCCGGTGCGGACTCCACTCGGGGATCGAGCCATGGCGTGCATGTCCTTCGGCGGGAACACGGGAGCGGTGCGTCCGACCGGACCGGGCGGACGCACC
>CAIWZS010000549.1 GCA_903917235.1 uncultured Planctomycetaceae bacterium
CAAAAGTGGCCGCACCTGCGACTCGAAAAAAGCCTCCTGCTCGGCGGCGGTGTCGGCCCTGCCGGAGGCGGCGAGCGTCGCGACCAAGCCCACGAGGGAGCCCGCGACGAAGCGAGCAATCACCCCGCTGGACGACGGCCGGAGACAACGCTGCAGTGCCACGACGTGCTCCATCCTGGGCGGGGTCTCCGCCGGGTGGCGGGTAACCGGCAGGAAAACCTTGTAATTATAGCCCTCCGCCCCGGCCGCGATGGCTCGTGTGTACGGGTCGGAGCCCCCTCTTCTGGAGGTCGTGCGGACTCGATCCACTTCACCCTGACTCGAGAGCGGGTTTGGGTGTGTGCGGACTTTGGTCACCCCGAACCCTTACGGCGTGGCCACCTCGATCCCGGGTGGCGCCAGCCGCGAGAAGTCCGCGGTGTTGTAGGTGATGATGCGATCACAGCCTGATCGCTCGGCACACCGCACGTGTAGGGCGTCGTAGATCGCCCCACTTCGCAGCCCGAGAGAGGCCACGCGGGTAAAGGCTGCCTTGTAATCGGTCATGGAAAGCGATACCGCCTCCAAGTGTACGAGAAAGTTCTCCTCGATGAGCCGGGCCGCTTCACCCGGCTGAATCCGGCGGGGCAGCGGCAAAGCCGTGAGGGTGGCGTAGCACTCCGCCAGCGTATGCGACGAGCAGACGGCCTTGGCCTTCGAGCCCGCCCGCCGCGGTGAAGTGAATCGCTGGTAGCAGGCGAGTGCGGTCGCGTGATTCGGCAACTGGTCGATCACGGCCGTCACGAGTGCCGACGTGTCGAACAACACCTTCATGACCCCGCCTTCCCACCTCGCCGGCTCCGCGACTCCCGCTCCTGCCGCACGAATGCGGCGATGTCGACGTCGGCGCCCTGCGGCCCGTGGTGCACGAGTACTCCGTCCCGCTTCACCAGGGCCGGTCCACGATCGGCAGGGCGGATGATGATGCCGTCGCCGGTGGGCTCGATCTCCAGTTCACTCCCCGGCGTGAGATGAAACTGTTCGCGCAGCGCTTTCGGCACGACCAGCCGACCTGCGGCATCAATGGCAGTTTTCATGCCAAAATGGTAGCGTAGATGGTAGCGCGGGTCAAGGAGAAGGTCGAGGTGGACCTGCTCGTCCATCTCTCCGATGGCCGCACGGTGGCGATCGAGGTCAAGACGACGCCGGAGGAATTCGACAGCCGCCAGCTCCGCCTGCTCGACACGCTGGGACTCACGATCGTGGAGCGGTGGGTCGCCAGTCCGACGCCGGCGCCCGACCTCGCGACCGCCCGGGTCGTCACGTTCGACCGGCTGTGGCACGAGCTGAATCGGCTCGAGTCAGCTTCCACCTGACGGTGCGTGCTCGTCCGGTGACAGTCGCTTCGCCGCGGGGGACGCCTCGCCCTGGTCGCGGTCCGGTCCGGCATGCTCGATCACGAAGTCGACGACCGGCCGCGGATCCGCCAGGCCGTGCGGATGATGGCCCTTGTCGGCCTCGTGAATCACGAGCACCGTGCCGCCGAGCATGCGGTAGCGGGCTTCGACCACGAGGGCGTTTTCCGCCGGCGGCACGACATCATCCCGGTCGCCGACCACATGCACCATCGCGATGCCGGCCTGCGCCAACGGCGC
>CAIWZS010000550.1 GCA_903917235.1 uncultured Planctomycetaceae bacterium
GCGGATTCGCCTCGTAAACTCGAGGCCCGCCGTCGTCATCGGTGAGGTGCTCGGTGTCGCGGTTGGGCTGGCCCCGGTCGACCGCGTGAGGCGAGTCTGCCGCGATCACGGTCGCCGGCATCAGGACCGCGAGACACAGTTCGAGCCGCCGCGTACGGTTCATGATGCCTCAATCGTAACCCGTGCGGAATCGGACCGCCCGTCAACGGTCGCGGGGAAGCGGATGACCTTCGTGCCCTCGGTTGCGGGACACGCGGAATCTGGCAGAATCGGCGGGCGACCGCATGCGTCCACGAGTCAGGAGTCACGCCGATGCCACGCCCCGTGACGCTCTTCACCGGACAGTGGGCCGATCTCCCGCTCGACGACCTCGCGCGCAAGGCTGTGGAGTTCGGCTACGACGGACTGGAACTGGCCTGCTGGGGGGACCACTTCGACGTGGCGCGGGCGGTCGGCGAGGCGGGTTACTGTGCGGCGAAGCGCGAGCAACTCGAGCGTCATGACCTCTCCGTACATGCGATCTCCAGCCACCTCGTCGGCCAGGCGGTCTGCGACCGCATCGACGAACGCCACAAGTCGATCCTGCCGCCGCACGTCTGGGGCGACGGTGATCCCGCCGGGGTCAACCGGCGCGCGGCGGAGGAGATGAAGAACACGGCCCGCGCTGCCCAGCGGCTCGGCGTGTCCATCGTGAACGGGTTTACCGGCTCCGCCATCTGGCCGCTCCTCTATTCCTTCCCGCCGGTGCCGGAGTCGACGCTCGAGGCCGGGTTCGCGGAGTTCGCCGAGCGGTGGAATCCGATCCTTGACGTCTTCGCCGAGTGCGGCGTGCGCTTCGCGTTGGAGGTGCATCCCACGGAAATCGCCTTCGACATCGTCACGGCCGAGCGGGCCCTCGAGGCACTCGACCACCGTGAGGAATTCGGTTTCAACTTCGACCCGAGCCATCTGCACTGGCAGGGCGTGAGCTCCGTCGAGTTCATCCGCACGTTCCCCGACCGCATCTATCACGTGCACGTGAAGGACGCGATCGTCACGCTCAACGGCCGCTCGGGCATCCTCGCGAGCCACCTGAACTTCGGCGATCCGCGCCGCGGCTGGGACTTCCGGTCCCCGGGCCGGGGCGGCGTCGACTTCGAGGAGATCATCCGGGCGCTCAACCACGCGCGCTACGCGGGTCCGCTGTCGGTCGAATGGGAGGATGTCGGGATGGATCGCGAGCACGGGGCGGCCGAGGCGGCCCGCTTCGTGCGCAGCCTCGATTTCGCGCCGAGCGCGCGGCAGTTCGACGCCGCCTTCGCCGAGGACGCATGAGCACCGTGCGGGGTGGGGTGATCGGCGGACTCGTCGTCGCCGTGCTCTGCGGGTACGGAGCCCTGCGCTCGCATGCCGCGGCCCGCGAACCGTCGGCGGCCCTCGAGGACATCGACACGGCGTTCGCGGCGTCGGTCGCCGCGCTGGAGCGTCGCGCCGCCGCGCTCGGCGACGACAGGCTCGTCGCGCTGCTGCGCGACTGGAACGTTCCCACGCCCGCGGATCGGCAGATCGCCTACGCCATCCCGCCGCGGCTCGAGCGCCCCGACTGGATCGCGGGGGACGCGGTGACGGCGATCTGGGACGACTTCGTGGCGGCGCGGAATCGTCGTGCTGCGGCCACGTTCGAGCACGCCCTCGACGCGGCCCACGCGCACCGCGACGTCCCGACCCGGGCCGAGCGCGCCGCGCCCTCGGCCGATCGTCCGTCCGGCTCGCGCCGATCGAGCGAGGCCATGCGTCTCGTCTATCGCACGCTCCGGGATGACCCCACACACACCCGCGCGCGTGCCGCCATCGGCTCCGTGCGGCGGGGGGACGAGTGGGTGTGGCCGCCCGCCGCCCGCCGCCTCGATCGGGGCGAGGAGTTCGACGCCGCCTTCGGATGGCTGCCCAAGGGCCGCCTCGCGCGGTATCGCGCGGGCGAGCGCTACGAGCGCGGCCGCTGGATCTCGGCGGAGGAGGATGACCGCCGCGTGCCGGACGTGGACCGCGGACGGCGGTTCGATTCCGATCATTGGGAGATTCTCTCCGCCGCGCCACTCGCCGCGGCCGCGGGGCTCGCCGCGCGACTCGAGGAGACGTTCGTCGTCTGGCAGCAGGTCTTCGGCACGATCGGCGCGACGGCCGACACCGTGGAACGGCGGCTCACCCAGACGAGCCCGCCACGGACGACCGAGCCGTTCGCAGCCGTCCTCTGCGCGGACCGGAGGCAGTTCGTCACGGAGGTGGCGCGGTCGGTGGCCGTGCCCGACCACGTGGACGGGCTCTACTGGACCCCGACCCGCACGGCCTGGTTTTTCCACGCCGAGCCCGCCGGGGGCGACGGGGCGCCGCGTCCCGACACGGTGCATCACGAGGCCACGCACCAGCTCTGCGTCGAGGCAGGCGACCCGTCGCGCACGAGCAAGCTCGCGGGGGAACGCACGGGCTTCTGGGCCATCGAGGCGCTCGCCTGCCACATGGAGTCGATCCGCCCTGCCCCTGCGGGATGGACGGTGGGTGGCCGCGACGCGGGCCGCGTGCCGCGGGCTCGTGAAATCCTCATCGACGAGGAGTTCCAGGTGCCGCTCGTGCGACTGACCTCGCTCAGCCGCGAGGACTTTCAGTCCCACGAGCGGCTCGAGGACCTCTACGCACAGACCGCCGGGCTCGCCGATTTCCTCATGAACGGCTCATCGGGGCGGTACCGCGAGGCCTTCCTCGAGTACTGCGGCCGCGTCTACGCGGGCACGGCCGACGCGGACACGCTCGCGCGGTTGTGTCGCACGTCCTACGCCGAGCTCGACGCCGCGTATCGAGTCCACCTCGCTGGCGAGTGACGCCGACGGCATGGCGGGCGACGCATCGCTCGGTAGACTTTGCGGGCCATTCATGCACCGCGGGGCGGCCGTCGTCACGCCGCCGTGACCAAGGAGACACGATGACCCCGACTGCCACAGCCACCTCGCCCGACGTCGATCGGCTCGCCATCGACACGCTCCGCACGCTCGCGATGGATGCGGTCGAGGCGGCGCGGAGCGGCCACCCGGGAACACCGATGGCCCTCGCGCCGGTGGCGTACACGATCTGGCGCGACTTCCTCCGCTACGACCCGCTCGACCCGACGTGGCCCAACCGCGACCGGTTCGTGCTCTCCTGCGGCCACGCGTCGATGCTCCTCTACGGGCTCATCCACCTCGCGGGCATCAGACGCGGCGGGCCGCACGACCCTCACCATGACGAGCCGGCCGTGCCCCTCGCGGCGATCGAAAGGTTCCGCCAGCTCGACAGCGTGTGCGCGGGCCACCCCGAGCATCACATGACGGCCGGCATCGAGACGACCACCGGTCCGCTCGGCCAGGGCTGCGGGAACTCGGTCGGCATGGCGATCGCATCCGCGTGGCTGGGAGCGCGTTACAACCGTCCCGGCGAGACGCTCTTCGACTACGACACCTACGTGCTCTGCAGCGACGGCGACCTCATGGAGGGCGTCGCGGCGGAGGCCGCGTCGCTCGCGGGCCACCTGCAGCTTTCGAACCTGTGCTGGATCTACGACGACAACTCGATCACGATCGAGGGGGACACCGATCTCGCCTTCCGCGAGGACGTCGGCACGCGTTTCACCGGGCTCGGCTGGCGCGTGGAGCACGTGGCCGACGCGAACGACACGGCGTCGCTCCACCGGGCGCTCGAGGCCTTCCGACAGGAGTCCGCGCGGCCCACGCTCATCATCGTCAAGAGCACCATCGGCTTCGGGGCGCCGAAGAAGGCGGGGTCCCACGAGGCCCACGGGGCGCCGCTCGGACCCGACGAGATTCGTGGCGCGAAGGCGGCCTATGGCTGGCCGGTCGACGCGTCGTTTCTCGTGCCCGCCGACGTGCCCGCACGTTTCACGGAGACGCTCGGCCGTCGGGGTGCGGCGGCCCGCGCGGCATGGAGTCGTTCCCGCGCCGGGCTCCCACACGACGCATCAGCGGAGCTCGACAGCCTCCTCGCCGGTCGCCTGCCCGCGGGGTGGGACGCCCGGATGCCCTCGTTCCCGGCGGACGCCAAGGGGATCGCGACACGCGTGTCGGGGGGCAAGGTCCTCCAGGCGTTGAGTGCCGGTGTGCCGTGGCTCCTCGGCGGCTCGGCGGATCTCGCCCCATCGACGATGACGCTCATCCCGGGGGCGGGCAGCTTCGGGCCTCACGATCGCGCGGGCCGCAACTTCCATTTCGGCATCCGCGAGCACGC
>CAIWZS010000551.1 GCA_903917235.1 uncultured Planctomycetaceae bacterium
CTCGTCGCGGCGCACACTCGAGGTCTCGGCCAGGAACACGACCGTCATCCAGGCGATCGCCGGGGCGGCGGCCATCCTCAAGACCGATGGCGACGGCAGTTCGGCGAGCCTCGCCGGCTCGGCGGCGATCATACATGCCGCGTCCACGGTGATCGCGTCGGTGCGTCGTGCGACGCTCCAAGGGTTCGTCCTCGACGTCTCGGCGACGAACGAACGGCCCATCGGCGCGCAAGCCGCCAGTGGCAGCGGCGCGGCGCAGCCGCGGGAGAACCCAGGCACGAACGTGCAGGTCGCCGGCTCCAACACGTTCACCACGATCACGACGACGACAAAGGCCACGATCGATGGCGTGACGGCCGTCGACCTCGGCGGCCTGTCGGTCGCCGCAGCGACCCGCGATACGGTCTGGTCGGCGGCCGGATCGTTCCTGGCGAACTTCTCGCCGGCTGGCGGCGAGCCCGGGGGCCGGTGCCTGGGCGTCGGAGAGGCCTTCGCCCGCAACCACGTCACGGCCTCGACCGAGGCCACCGTGGTCGGCTCCACGCTCACCGTCCGCGGGGCGGCGTCCGTCGCCGCCGTCGACGCCTCGCGGCTGTTTACATTCGCGGCTGGCGTGATCGTGGTCAACGCCGGTTCGTCGCTGGGCGGCATGTTTTCATTCGTCATCGCCAACTCCACCGTCAACGCCGAGATCGACGGCGGCAGTCTCGACGTGGTCACGGGGAACCTCGACGTCGCCGCCACGTCGGCGCTGCTGATCGTCACCGCCGCCGGCGACCTCGTGATCGGCCGGGGCCAGGGGAGTTCCTTCGCGGCCGGCGCGGCGTGCGCCAGCGTCGGCGGCACGCTCGGAACGACGGCCCGGGTCGGGCGCGGGGCGTCCGTGCGTGTCCGCAAGGGCAACCTCTCGGTATCGTCGCGGACGCGAAACCCCGATGCCGATCCCGCGATCGACGCCATCCTCGACGACCTCTACACGCCGCATCGTGAGGAGACCGCCATCTGGTCGTTCGCGATCGGAGTGGTCTGGGCACAATCCTCCGCCACGCTCGACTTCTCCGTCAGCGTCAACACGCTGACCTCGACCCGCTCGGCGACGATCGAGGGGTCGGCCGAGGTGACGGTCGATGACGGCTCGCTGGCGGTCAGGGCCACCGACGAGGCGGGAATCTATTCGGGTGCCGGGGCGATCGCTGTGGGAAGCGGCTCCACCGGAAAGGTGGCCGCGGGCGCGGCCGTCGTGCGGAACACGCTCTCGGGCACGACCGAGGCCCGGATCAGTTCCTCCACCGTGACGACCGGCGGCACGGGCTCGGTCGATGTCTCGGCCACGGGGGCTGGTCTGATCGGCACGGCGGCGGTTGGGGGCGATGTTGCCGGAAAGGCGGGACTTGGCACCGCGCTTGTCTTCAATGACATCGTTCAGGTGGTCGAAGCGGGGATGACCGGCACGGAGACCTCGCGGTCGCGTGTCACGGCCAACGGAGCGATCACCGTCGCGGCCACCGAGCGATCCCGGATCGGTGCGGGAGCCGGTCAGGTCTCGGTCGCGACCAACGGGGTCGGGGCGGGCGCGGCGGCGGCGGTGAATGGGATCTCCTCGACGGTCGCCGCAGTCATCGAGCACGCGACGGTCAGTTCGTCCCAGGGAGCGATCGCAGTCAAGGCCGATGCCGCCGGCGAGATTGACTCGTATGCGATGGGCGTTGCCGGTGCCTTCGGCGGTGAGATCGTGCAGTTCGCGGGTGTCGGTTCCGGAACGGGGAACACGCTCACCCGGCAGGTGACCGCCGCAGTGCGCTCCCGATCGACGCTCGAGAGCAAGGGTCTCTCCGTGATGGCGACCGACACCTCCAAGATCAACTCCGCTGCCGGCACCGTGGCGATCCAGTATTCCAAGAATCCCGAGATCTCGGTGGCGGTCGGGATCTCGGCATCGACCAACACCGTAGGCTCCACGACGGACGCCGCGAAACGGAGCTTCGTGGAGGCGGTGGTCAGTGATTCGACCGTGACCACGCATGGAAGCATGGAAGTTTCGGCGAAGGCCCAACTCGCCATCCAGGCGATCACGGCGGCCGGTGCCTTTCAGTTCGGCGGCGGAGGTGGCCCGGTGTTTGGGATCGCCGGCGCCGGCGCCGGTTCCGGCAACACGGTCCAGATGGACGTGGCCGCGACGGTACGCGATGCATCGGTCATCCAGGCCGCCGCGGGCGACGTCGTCGTGAAGGCCGACAACGAAACGTCGGTGACCGCGATCTCCGGAGGCGTGGCGGTGGCCGGCTCGTCGGCAACCAGTCCCGGGGGTGTGGCGGTCACGCTCGGCGCCGCCGCGGCGTTGAACACGGTCACGCTCGGCACGACCGCGGTGGTCGAGGGCAGTACTTCGATCCTCTCGCCCGGAGCCCTCTCGATCTCTGCCTCCGGCGACGGGGCGATCAAGGCGGTCAGTTTCGGAGTGGCGGCCGGACTCCGCCGCGGTGACGGGTATGACCTTTCGGGAGCCGGCTCGGCCGCGGTGAACACGGTCACGACGAACACGATCGCCGCCCTCCGCTCCGCTGCCGGACGGGCGCCCACGATCGGTTCGAATGCCCAGCGGCTCCGGGCCATCACGGTGAAGGCCGGCGACACCTCCTCCGTGGTGGCGGGAGCGGGCGGGCTGTCGAGCATCTTCAACTTCGGCAAGGGCGTCGAGGTTGGGCTGTCGGTCGGCGTCTCCTTTACGATCAACGAAGTGAGCGGCACGGTCTCGGCAGGGATCGACGGTGCCAGCGTCCACTCGTCCGGCGACGTGACCGTTGCCGCCGACTATGCCAAGAGGCAGAACGACCAAAACATCTACAGCGTCACCGTGGCCGGGGCGTTCGACATCTCGGCGGGAGTCGGAGTCCTCTTTCCGCTCGCCGGCTCGGGGAGCCGCAACACCGTGGCCATGACGACCTCGGCCACGATCTCGGGGGCCGCGAGTGTGCAAAGCAACGGCACGCTCTCGGTCACGGCGAGCGACACATCGGAGATTTATGCCAATGCGGGCGGCGTCGGCATCGGGCTCACGTTCGGCAAACTCGGGGGCGCCGTAGCGGTAGGCGCCGCCTACGGGAAGAACGAGATCACCAACGACGTGAAGGCCAGAATCGAGAAGGCGACGGTCGGTGCGGGCAACGGCGTGACGATTGCAGCGACGGCGACGCCTTCGATTAAGTCCGTCGCCTACGGAGTCGCGGTCAGCACCAGCGTCGCGGATTGGTTTTCCGGAGCTGCGGCCGGTTCGGGGGCCTCGGCCTACAACACGCTCCGAAACACGGTCGATGCGGCGATCCTCTCATCGACCGTCACGACAACGAGCGGGGATGTCAAGGTCACGGCCTCCGACGAGCCGCACATCACGACCCAGGCGGGGGCCGGCGCACTGGCCGCCGTGATTGGCGACGGCGTCGCCCTCGCGCCCGGTGTCGTGGTCGCGGAGTCGAGCGTCGCCGACACGGTCACGGCCCGAATCGGCCGTGCGGACGGCAGCAACGTCGATCCCGTCGTCACCGCCACGTCGGGCACGCTCGCGGTGCAGGCGACCTCGAAGGCGGACGCCTCGTCGCTCGGTGTCGCGGTGGCGGCGTCGGCTGCCATCGGCCGGGCAACGGGCGCGTTCGCCGGCGCCGGCGCCCGCGGCACCGTCACGTTCGCGAGCACGATCACCGCGGAGATCGACGCGGGCACTGTGAGCGCCACCGACGTGACCGTCGCCGCGGTCGACCGCGACCAGTCGAAGCAGAACACGATCGGGACCGGCGGTCTGGCGATCGGGGTCATCGGCGGATCGATCGGCGTGTCGCTGACCGAGACGACGGCGGCCAACACCGTCAGCGCGAGGATCGGCGCAGCCGGGGTGACGGCGACGACGGGCGGAATCACCGTCGATGTCCGCGGCGGCCACAGCCTTGCCGCGGAGACCGTCGTCACGAGCGTCGCCGTCGCGATCGGAGGCTCCGGCGCCGGCGGCCACGCCTTCGCCACCGACACCTCGACCTATCGGGCCACGGTGGCGACCGGCTCGCGATTGACGGCGCAGGAGGGGCTGGTCGTGCGGGCCTGCGGCTCGAGCGACGACGCATCCGCTCCCGACGGCAGGCTCGATGCCGAGGCACACGGCGGTGTTGCCGGACTCGTGGCGGTCGGTGTGGTGATCGCCAAGGCGACCGATGGCACGCGACGGGAGGCGACGATCGGTGATGGGGTCGACCTGTCGGGTGTCGGCTCGCTGGGACTCTTCGCCACGTCCAGCCCCATCGTGCAGGCCCGTTCGACCGCCGTGGACGTGGGCGGGGTCGCCGTCACGGTGAATCAGAGCGTCGTGACGACGGCGGGCACGGCGAAGGCGGCGACGGGCACGGGCGTGACGCTCCCCTCGGGCGACGTGCAGGTCATGGCGAGAGGGTCGTCGCGGCTCGATGCGAGCCAGACCGGGATCGTCGCCGGCCTGCTCGCCGCGGGCGCCACGCGGACGACCGGAGAATCGGGGCTCGCGACCGAGGCCGTGCTCGGAGCCGACACGCGGACCGCCGCGGGCAGAACCGGCAGCCTCGTCGTGCGGGCCACGAGCCAGGACGTCACGACCATCGCTGCGACGGCGGGAAGCGGCGGTCTGTTCGCCGGATTCGGCACGACGGGTGAGCTGAGCGACACCACCACGACACGGGCGACGATACTCGGCGGCACGATTCATGCCTCCACGGTCGATCTCGGCGTGGACCGACTGAACCGTTACGACATCGACGTCGATTCGGTCACGATCACGATCGCCGCCGGCGTCGGCATCACGCGGGCGACGTTCGCCGCATTCCAGAAGGCGGCCGACGGGATCGACCGCGTGCGGGTCGGGATCGCCGCCGACACCGTGGTCACCGCCCTCGACGAGGTGACGGTGACGGCGGCGCACCGCGTGTACCGCACGGGCACCGATGACACCGTGAGGGGCGTGGGCGGGGCGGTGCTCGTCTCGGGCCAGCAGGCGGTGAGCAACGTCAAGGCCGAGGTGCCGGCGACGATCGACGTGGGGCACCGCGCGGCGATCACGAGTGGCACCAATGCCCTCTCCCGCCCGGGCGGCATCACGTTCGTGCCCACGGCGTCGCTGGAGATCAAGGACTCGGCGGCCCTCAACAACCTCGGCCTCTTGGTGAGCGGCGGGCGGATGGTGTCGTACCTCGACGGTGGCGTGACGCCGCAGGTGACGATGGGTGACGACGTGCGGCTCGTCTCGCACGGGCAGCTCAACATTGGGACGTCGGCCTTCGTCCAGTCGTCGACAGCCGCAAACGGTTGGGGACGCGGCCTGTTCGGAGGCATCGGCACGGAAGCCACTTCGAACGTCACGGTCGACCAGCGGGTGACGATCGGCGACCGGGCCATGTTCGCCTCCGACGGCAGCCTGAGCATGACCCCCGGCGACGAACCGACCGGTGGCTGGCCGACCTCCTTGTCGCTCACGGCCACCGCGCGGGCTGCGGATCAGGGGATCGTGGCGGTCCCGGTGGCCAAGGCCAGGACGACGCTCTCCCATTCGAGCACGCTCTCGGTCGGCAGGAGCGCGGACATTTCGAGTGGCGGCAGCATGTACCTCTCGGCACGCGCGGCCGAGCCCGTCGTAGCGGCAACGGGCGAGGCGCAGGGAGACTATTTCGGCTTCCCCGCGACCGACATCGACCAGCACGCCGAAAGCCCGACGACATCCACGGTCACGCTCGCGGGCCGGTTCCTCGCCGGCCGCGAGAACGCACTCTCGCTCGTCATCCCCGCCACGCCGTCAGGCGGCTTCACGGACACCGTCCAGGCCACGCCCGCGACCGTTTTCGGCGTGCCCGTGGCGAGCACCTGGCGATACCTTCCGACCTTCGATCCCACCGCCTACATCGACGCCGCCGGCTACAGCCCCGAGGTCGCAAGCGCCTTGAAGGCCGGCGTCGCCCCGGGGACCGTCGGCGCGGTCTCCTTCGTCTCCCCCCAGCCGATCATGGTGAGCGGCGGATCGGTCGCGATCACCGCGGATCGCATCGCGGCGGATGGCGCGACGATCACGGCCCGCACCGCGACGATCTCGATCCGGAACGACAGTTCCGACTACCTGCTGCTCGGCGACCTCGCGATCGCCAACGTCGAGGGGGGACGGGTGACGTTCCAAAACGGCGGCGGGCACGCCGTGGCCGATCCCCAGGGGGCCCGGGTCTACCGCGACGACGCGGCGACCCCCACGATCCGGGTGGACGTCACGTCCACGACGCCCGTCGGCGATTCGACCTACGGGCCGGCCGTGTTCCTCGCAGGTCACGTGGAGAACCTCGGCGGAGACGTCACGATTCGCAACGCGTCGGGCTCGTTCGGCCAGACGGGCACGATCGCGGCGAATCGGATCACGATCGAGACGCCGAACGGCGTGTTCGCTGTCGACACGCCGAACGACCCGTGGAACGCCGCCGGCACGCCGGCCGCGCAGGCCGCCCTCGCCGGCGCGATCATGTGGCCTGGCGGCGACCCGCGACTCGGAAGGGCCGACGCCAACCAGGGCGTCATGTACGCGATCAACGCGATGGACGCCCCAGCCGGCACCTCCGACCGCGGCTGGAAGAGCGCCGGCAACGACGACACGCTGAACGCCTGGGTCTACGGTGATCCTCGTGTTGTGCGGGATACCTACGTGTTTTTCGGCGGCAGCACGCCGCAGTTCGAGAACGACACGAACACGCAGGCCACGAGCGAGAACTGGGCGGCGGGGGCGCGGCCGGACGGCGCCCGTCAGGCCTTGAAGATGACCGACGCCGCGCCGCCGCATTCCCGCGGCTGGGACCACGCCTGGGTGCCGCGGCTCCAGGCGCTCCCCAGCACCTTCACCACGGCGAACCTCCCGTCGCAGTCAACCGGCGTGGCCGTGACGGGCCAGGTCATCGTGATCAATGCCAAGATCGCGAACATCAACGGCACGCTCGAGGCCGGCGGATCCAAGCCGGAAACCCAATCGATCGTGATCCCGAAGTCGCTCGAGCCGATCCTGAGGGAGTACCAGAGTCGATACCGGGTCGGCACGGTCTCCGCACCGATCTACCGTATCCGGGCCGACGAACTCGAGACGCTCTCCCCCGCCGACCGCCTGATCGGGGCGAGTTTCGACGCCCGCACCGGCCAGATCATCCTCGACGAGGCCAGTTCGAGCGGGGCGGGCAGCGTTTCGATCAAGGGGCGGATCATCAACACGGATTCTCTCGCCGGAAAGATCAAGGTGCGCGGCGGCAGCGGCGACCTCGTCGTGACGAACGACACGTCGCTGCCCCTGGTGACCGCCAATCTGCAGACCAGCCGCGCCGAGAAACAGGCCGTCGTGAGCATCACCGACCTCAACGTGAGCGACGTCACCGAGCAGCAGATCGCCTACGTCTACGACGGCGAAGAGGTCCTGGTCTACCGCGGCGCCGCGGGCGTCGACCTGCCGGCCCTGACGGCGGCCCGCGAGCATGTCGCAGGCTCGCGGGCGATCTTCCAGCCCGAGCCGAACGCCCGCTGGCAGTGGCAGCTGGAGGCGACGACGCGTCGCAACGTGAATACGAACCAAGACCGCACGAGCAACTGGCCTGGCGTGGACGTCAGCGGGTGGACGTTCGACACCCCGGACGACCCCTGGCGCACTGTCGGCGGCTCGGGGGCGGGCGAGATCGTCTTCAACGCCAACGCGAATGCGTTCGTGCAGACGATGGGGGCACGGCTCACGAGTTGGGACGTCGTCAAGCCGACGTATCAGGACGCCGGCTGGGACACGGGCTTCTCGGCCAACCACGAGTTCCACTATCCCGCATCCATGCAGTTGACGATGACGATGTCGCTCAAGGCCGACTGGCCGATCGCGGTCGAGTTTGGAGAAACGTCGTTCGGCGTGGTGCGGGTGACGTCGGTCGGCGACGTGGTCGTGGGCGGGGGCATGGTCGGCAGCAGCGTCACGATCGCCTCCTCGGCTGGGGACGTGGTCACGGCGAGCGGCGGTTTCGTGAATGCGGCCCGGCTCGATCTGTCCGCCGCCACGGGCATCGGCAGCGACTCGTCAGGGCTCGCGATCTCCGTCGAGGACGTGAC
>CAIWZS010000552.1 GCA_903917235.1 uncultured Planctomycetaceae bacterium
CCAGCAGCACGCTCTCGAGCACCACCATCCGCGTCACCCGGCCGCTGCTCATGCCGACGGCCCGCAGGAGCCCGAGCGCGCGGCGCTTCTCGAGGACGCTCATGGTGACGGTGTTGGCCACGCCGAGGCTGCCGACCACGAAGCCGAGGCCCAGGATCGCCTGCAGCGAGCGCACGACGCCGCGCACGAGCGTGTCGACGAAGGCCGTCACGTCGCCGAAAGACCGCACGAGCATCGACGACTCGCGGGCGATCTCCGCGAGCGGCTCCGCCAGCGTCGCCGCCCGGCCCGGCTCGGCAGTGACCAGGAGGATGTCGGCCGCCTCCATGCCGAAGAGCCGCGTACCGACATCGCGCCGCACGTGGAGTGACGACCCGCCCGAGGTGTAATCGACCACGAGTGCGGCGACGCGGACGGTGACGGACCGACCGAACGCCTCCACGACGACCTCGTCCCCCGGCTGGATGCCGGTGCGCCGGGCGAGCATCGTGCCCGCCGCGGCCTCGCCACGGTCGAGCGCCGCCCGCAGGTCCGCCGCGGTGCCCTCGGCAGGAACGAGTGGCAGCGGTGCCGTGGGATCGAGGTCCCGGGCGACGATCACGCACGGTGATCCGGCCACCTTGCCCGCCGCCACGCCGATCCCTTCGACGCGCTGCACGCCGGCGAGCGCCCGCACCGCCGCCTCGGCCGCGCGCGGATCCGCCCCCTCACGGTCGGGCGCGATGCCGAGGGCTCCGGCTCTCGTGAGCAGCCAGTCGGCCTGCATCATGCGGGCGTACCATCCGAGCAGGTCGTCGACGTTGTCACGAATCGCGTGGCCGAGCCCTACCCCGTTGCTCACCGCGAGCACGAGCACCCCCGTCGTGAGCGCGGTGCGCACCGGCTGCCGCAGGATGTGATCCTCGGCGAGCGCCCCCTCGATCCGCCACGCCCGCGGCACGAGCCAGCCGAGGCCGCGCACGAGGAGCGGCAGCGCGAGCGGCGTGACCGCCACGAACGCGAGCGTGAGCGCGATGCCGCCGGGTACGGCCGCTTGCGCCGGCAGCACCTCGGCGAGCATGAGCAGGAGCACGCCGCCGGCGACGAGCGCGAGGCCGAGCACGATGGCCAGATACCGCCACGACACGCCGCGTTCCGGCGGGGGCGGCGCCTGCCCGAGCCCCTCGAGCGGATCGATCTCCGCGGCGCGTCGGGCCGGCCAGGCCGCGGCCGCGACCGCCACGCCCGTGCCGAGCAGCACGGCCACCGGCACGATCCACGGGGCCACGACGAGCCCGGTGTCCGGCGCCTGCAGGGCGCGGCCGATGTTCCGGGCGATCGGTCGTGCCGCGAGCAGCCCGAGGGTGGTGCCCGCGATCGCGCCGATGCCTCCGAGGATCGCCGCCTCGCCCGCCACGAAGCGGCGAATCTGCCGCCCGGTCGCCCCGAGCAGACGCAGCAGTGAGAGCCCCCGGCGTCGTTCGGTCACGTTCATGAGCATCGCGTTGCCGACGATGAACCAGGCCATCGCCACCGTCAGCCCCGTCACGAAGTCGAGACCGAGAAACGAGGAGTGCATCAGGTCCTCGGCCATGCTCGAGCCGCTCGTGGGAATCTCGGCGTCGAGCTCCGGCGGGAGCACGGCGGCGACCCGGTTTCTGGCCTCGGTACGGGACGTGCCTTGTTCGAGCACGACGCGCACGCGATCGACGAAGCCCGTGGCCAGCGACATGCTCGTGAGCGGCTCGATGTCGATGACCACACCGCCTCCCTCGCCGAACCAGCGCAGGGCACGGGACTCGGCGAGACCCGTGATCGTGAGGCGACGGATGCGGCGGCGGGCGAAGAAGAGCACCTCGTCACCGACGCTCTTGCCGAGGCTCGCGGCGAGGCCCGCATCGAGGATCGTCTCGTCCGGACCCACGCAGGGCTCCCCCGCCGAGAGTTCGAGGAGGCCGGCGGCCACGAGCGCCTCGGCATCGACGCCGACGGCGATCTCGCGCACCCGCTGCTCACCGCTGCGCACGAGCGTCGGGCGGTAGAAGAGCGGTACCGCGGCGCGCACGCCCGGCAGGTCGCCCAGGCGCGGCATCGATGCAGCCGGAAAGCGTCCGCCGCCGCGGGCGACGACGTCGATGCAGGGAAGGCCGTCGATCGACTCGGTGATGCGGCGGTAGCCGGCGCGACTCGCCTCGGCCGCCACCCACGTCGCCACGACGGCGCCGACGGCGATCGCCACGCTCGCGGCGGTGACGACGGCGCGACCGGGCCGGGCCCGCCACTGCCTCAGGAGCAGGTGCCGCAGCCTCATGGCCGCGGCCCGTCGGCGGGCGATGCGGCACCGCTGTCGGAGGCGATCACGCCGTCGCGCATGCGGATGAGCCGGCCGGCCGCGGCGGCGATCGCGGGATCATGTGTCACCATGATGAGCGTCTGCCGTCGCTCGACGACGAGCCGGCCGAGGAGGTCGAGCACGCGAGCCGAGTTGGCCGAGTCGAGCGCACCGGTCGGCTCGTCGGCGAGCACGATCGCGGGGGCGGCGACGAGCGCCCGGGCGATCGCGCCTCGCTGCTGCTCACCGCCCGAGAGCTCATCGGGCCGATGCCCTCGTCGATCGGCCATGCCCACCGCCTCGAGCGCCGCCGCGGCCGTGGTCGAGGCGGCGGCCTCCGACGCGCCGTCGAGCACGAGCGGCAGGGCGACGTTCTCGACGAGCGAGAGTTCGGGAAGCAGGTTGTACCGCTGGAAGATGAACCCGATCCGGCGCCTCCGCACCGTCGCGAGCCCGTCGTCGTCGAGGGCGGCCAGATCGACCCCCTCGAGCAGGACGCGGCCCTCCGAGGGTCGCGTGATGCCGCCGAGCAGGTGGAGGAGCGTGCTCTTCCCGCAGCCCGAGGGTCCCATGATCGCCACGAACTCGCCCTCGCCCACCGCGAGGTCGACGCCGCGGACGGCGGCCACGCTCGCCGCTCCGGTCGCCCCGGTGCCGAACGTCTTCACAAGCTGTTCGGCGCACAGAATCGACACGGGGACCCGAGAAGGCGTTGGCACGAGCGTGGCAGAGTCGGGCGAAGCCAGGTGGTCCGGCTGGACCCGATCGGATCAGGAGCCTCGCTATCGTATCCGGCTCGGCCGTGCCGCACGAAACGAAACGGGGCGGCCAGCATGTGCCGGCCGCCCCGTCCAATGTGCTTGCACACTCGAGCGACCCGTGGTCGCCGCGTGGCGAATCAATAGTCGCCGATCGGCTCCTTACCCTCGCGGGTGCTCAGCGAGATGTAGATCGTCGGCGAAATGTCCGACGCGAGGAACTCGGTGTGGCCGTCACCAAACAGGTTTCCAACGACCTTACCGGCGTGGTAGCTCGACGGACCCCAGTTGAGGTTCACCACTCCCGCTGTCGTTGATGGCGGCTTGGCAACGCCCGTAAACGCCTGGCCCACATTGACACCTCCCGGAGGTGTGATGTCATTGAACGTACCGGACAACAGGGCCAAGAGGCTCGCACCACTCCAAGTACCCGAGGTCAGTGTTCCACAGCCGCTAGCCACCGATGCGGGGGCTGGAGCAGCTGTGAAGGCGGCTGCGTGCGGATGCCATAGTTCACCGGATGACCAGCGTGTTGGACCACCCCTCGCGCCACCAGACGTGCCGGTGGCAAACGCCTCCTGCCGGCTCTCCGAGACGAGGATGATGCGGGACGTTCCATCCATGCCGCTCAGCTCGCCCATGCCGATACCACGCGTGAACGACAGACCTCCGCCAATCGCTGTGGCACTTCGCGTGTCCGCCATTGTTGCCGAGTTGGATACGCCAGCATTTGCTCTGTAGTTACTGATGCCGAACCAATTCAGCGGCACCTGTGGCGGCTTATTGCCACTGAAACTGGGGCAGTTCGCGAAGTTGAGCTTCGTCTGGATCGGCATCGTGCCTGTCGCGGCAAGACCCGTGCTCGCCGCGGCGGGGATGGCGTCGAGCTCGACACGCGCCGTGCCCGTGAGGAGCCTCATCAGGCTCGTCTCCTCCATACCGGGCAGGCACATCGTCAACCAACTAAAGCCCGTGGCTTCTCCGTTGCTGCTGATCGTCGGCAGGAAGTTGTCGCCACCACGGGCGTTGGCGTCGGCATAGACCTGCAGACCGAGGCCGAGCTGCTTCATGTTGTTCTGGCAACTGCTGCGTCGGGCCGCCTCACGTGCGGCCTGCACGGCCGGCAGAAGAAGACCGATGAGGACGGCGATGATCGCGATCACCACCAGAAGCTCGACGAGCGTGAAGCCACGCTCCCGAGAGGAACGACCGTCGACTGCGTCGACGGCCCGAGGGCGAATGACGTTCATGAGAATCAACCTCCACCCCGAAGGGCTTTTAAGGGATGCGTAACGGAAAAGTCGGAAAGCGAAACGATGACCGATGAGAAACAAATGAATAGAACGATCAAGTCAAAGCCTGGGCAGGGGGTCGCAGGAATCCACCACACGAACTGACTCAGGAAATCCTCCCCGCCCTATCCGAAACTCTAGAATTTCCGTTGACACGCGTCAAGCAACCGCGGGAAACCGCCAAGCCCTGCCAGCACTGATGGCACGCGCGCGGCGTTCGTTCAGACGCTGCTGCTGGCTCGCAAGGGGGGTTCGCGTCATGGCACCAGTGTGAATCTCGGGACCGTTTTCGCCCCCGAGGCTTCCGCTTGCCTTACGCGCCGCGCCGCGACGATCATCCAGTCCATGGACACGCGGCGGCCAAATGGCCACTCCGGCGGGCGGTCGCGGGCGGTGGGAAACGTCTTCCGGCTACCACCCCCCCCGCCAGGCCTGTCCCCACGGCTGCGGTCGGCGTACCTGCTCCTCGCCGCGATCGCGTCGGCCGTGGCGACGATCGTGGTGCCGATGTGTCCCCGGCTCGACGACGCGGGTCGGCCACAGTGGCGGGTGGAGACGGTCCACGACGGTGACACCGTCACGTGCGTCGATCCCGAGGCGCGGCCGTGGAAGATCCGCCTCGTCGGCATCGACGCCCCGGAGTTCGGGCAGCCGTATGGCGAGCAGGCGCGTCAGGTGCTCGCCCGCAAGCTCGGCGGGGGGCATGTGCGGGTCGAGGGAGATGCCCGCGATCAGCATGGCCGCCTCCTCGGCACGCTCTGGATTGACGATCGCGACATCAACCGGGAACTCGTGGCCGAGGGTTGGGCCTGGGCCTTCGGCGGATTCGCCACGGACGAGGGGCTGCTCGCGGCCGAGGCGGAGGCGCGGCGGCAGCGACACGGGCTCTGGGCTGGTCCGGACCCCGTGCCGCCGCGGGAGTGGCGCGAGCTCCATCCCGCACATCGGTGACCGGTTCCAGCATCGCCGGGGCCTTCCATTCCGGTCGTCTGGCCCTGCGGAACGGGCCGTCCGCATGGCACTTCCGATGATCCGGACCCTCCAGTACCGTCACGGTCATGCAGCACGACACGGACATCGTGATCTCGGGACTCGGCGTCGTCAGCCCGATCGGCATCGGCGGCGAGTCGTTCTGGCAGTCGCTGCTCGCGGGGGAGAGCGGCATCCGGCCGATGAACCTCTTCGACGCGTCGGCGCTGAGCGTGCGGTTCGGCGGCCAGATCCCCGAGTTCGATCCCAAGCTCTACGTGCGGCCGCGAAAGAGCCTCAAGGTCATGAGCCGCGAGTCGCAGATCGGTTTCACGGCCGCCGACCTCGCGATCCGTGATGCCGGCCTCGGCGACGGGATGGTGGCGCCCGAGCGGTTCGGCGTCGTCTTCGGAGCCGACATGATCTACGCCGGCCTCGAGGACCTCGAACGCGCCTACCGCCGCGCCCGGGCCGACGGCCGCTTCGAATACGAGCGTTGGGCCGCCGCCATCCACGAGGAGGTGCACCCGCTCTGGCTGCTCAAGCACCTGCCGAACATGACCGCCTCGCACGTGGCGATCGCCAACGACGCGCGGGGCCCCAACAACACGATCGTCCTCGGGGACGTGTCGGGCCTGCTCGCGGTGGCCGAGGCCGCCAGCCTCGTCCGTCGCGGCTGGGCCGACGTCATGCTGGCCGGTGGCACCGGGTGCCGCCTGCACCCGACCGCTCTGGTCGCCCACGGCGACGCCCAGCTGTCGCACCGCGGCGACGACTGCCGGCTCGTCTGTCGCCCGTTCGACCGTGACCGCGACGGCTTCGTCAACGGCGAGGGCGCCGCGGTGGTGGTCCTCGAATCACGCCGCCATGCGGAGGCACGAGGCGCCCGCGTTCGGTGCAGCATCCGCGCCGCCGCGTCGCGTTGCGAGCCGGCGCTCCGGCAGGGGCGCGTCACGGGCACCGCGCTGCGGCAGGCGATCCGCGCGACATGCGGCGCGGCCGGGCTCGACGCGGCCGGCATCGGGCACGTGAAGGCGCACGGGCTGAGCTCGATCGAGATGGACCGCATCGAGGCGCAGGCGATCCGTGACGAGCTCGGCGACGCGCCCGTGACCGCTCCGAAGAGCCTGTTCGGCAACCTCGGTGCCGCGGGCGGCGTGGTGGAACTCGCGGCCGCCGTGCTCGCCGTGGAGCACGGGGTGGTGCCGCCGACGCTCAACTACGACACGCCCGACCCGGCGTGTCCGGTGAACGTCGTGCACGGCAGCCCGCTCGCGGGCAGGCCCGCCACCGCGCTGGCCGTCAATTTCTGCTCCACCGGCCAGGCGGTGGCCGTCGCCATCGCCACGGAGCCGGGTGCCGGCTGATTCGTGGTGCGCGGGACCCCTCGGGTCGCCGACGAATTCCCGAGGCGATGTCCCCCGGCCTCGCGACGGCCGCGTGCCCTCATTCAGGGTCGCTACGGACGGAAGAATCGTTCGATCCGGACGGCAGTGGAGCGGGGCTGGCCGGTCATTCGATGAAAGAGGACCGGTCGGCGTGCGCCACCGTGGAGTCTCGAATGGTCCCCAAGCGCCACAACCTCCTGCTCGCCGGCCTGCTGGTGTTCCTGATCGGAATCCAGCTGCGGGTGGTCGAATCGTTCACGCTCAACGAGAGGTCGAGTCGCTTCGTGGCCGCGCAGGTGGGCGACGGGGCGGCGCGGCAGGCGTTTTGGCAGCAGACGCCGATGCGGAAGGTCGTAGAGCCGCCACGTTGGATCGGGCTGGCGCTCATGTCGGTGGGCGCCGTGCTGACGGTCAAAAGCCTGTCGATGAAGGGCTAGAACGCACTCGGCGTTCGGGTCGCACCGGCTCGGGGGCGGCAAAAGTCTCGTCGCTGTGGCCGGGGCGGCCCCACGCTCCTCGAGCGTTCGCCGACCCCCTCGCCTCGCCGACGCTCGACGTGACGAAGGCGCGTTTGCCGACCCCTCGCCTGCCTCGGTCGATCACCGCGAGCGCTTGCGGAGACCGCCTCAGGCTGCCTCGACCCCGGGGCTCTCGCCGAAGTAGTACTTCTTCGCGTCGGGGTTCGAGAGCACCTCCTGCGCGCTGCCGTGGCAGAGGACGGTGCCGGCGCGGATCACGTAGCTGCGGTCGGTGATCTGCAGCGTCTCGCGCTCGCGATGGTCTGTGATGAGGATCGAGATGCCGTCGTCCCGCAGGCCCATGATGATCTTCTGGATCGAATGGATCGTCACGGGATCGATGCCGGTGAAGGGCTCGTCGAGCAGGATGATGCGCGGCTCCGTGACGAGGCAGCGCGCGATCTCGAGGCGCCGCTTCTCGCCGCCCGAGATGTAGTGGGCCCGCGAGCGGCGGATCTTCACGATGTCGAACTGCTCGAGCAGCTCCTCGCAGCGGCGGCGGCGCTCCTTCGGCGCCATGCCGACGAGCTCCATGATGGCGAGGAGGTTCTGCTCCACGGTGAGCTTGCGGAAGACGCTCTGCTCCTGCGCAAGGTAGCCCATGCCCCCGTCGCGCGCCCGCTTGTACATCGGCCAGTCGGTGACCTCGGCGTCGTCGAGCAGGACGCGGCCTGAGTCGGGCACGACCATGCCGCAGGTCATGCGGAAGCTCGTGGTCTTGCCGGCGCCGTTGGGGCCGAGGAGCCCGACGATCTCGCCGGCATCCACGTGGAAGTCGACGCCGTCGACGACCCGACGCCGTCCGTAGTTCTTCACGAGTCCTTCGACGGACAGGAGTGGCACGCCTCGCCTCCGTGCGGGCTCGGGTGGCGTCGCGGGACCGTCACCTCACGAAGCGCATCCTCGCGAAGTTCGGCCACGAGGGCAATCGCACTTCGAAGCCGCGAAACCGCAGCGGCACGCTCCACCGCGCAGGCACCGCGTGGGGCCAGAAGACCAGGAGCGCCCGGCCGGTGATGAGGTGGCGGTCCACGTAGTGCACGCGGTCCCACGCGCGGCCGTCCTTGCTCGCCGACGAGTTGTCCCCGAGCATGAAGTACTGCCCCTCCTCCAGGCTCGCCGAGAACCGTTCGAGTTCCGGCTTGCCGCCGCGGAAAACCTCGAGCTCACGCGAGGCGATGTAGTAGGTGTCGGCGAACACCCGCAGCCCGCCGATCCGCAGGCTCGCGCCCGAGGCCTTGATCCCGATCGGGGCGAGGTCGCTCGGCTCGTTCGCGCCGGGCTCCGCCCCGCGTGTCACCGGTCGCGCCGCGGTGACATCGTCGATGCTCCTCCGCCACGTCACCGGACGATCGAACTCGATCGGCCGGCCGTCGACGAAGAGCGTGAGGGCGTCGTCGACGTTGGCGACGAAAATCCGCCAGGACCCTGCGCCCTGGACGGCGCAGCGGGCGACGGCACGTTCCGCGGCGCCGGGCCAGTTCGCCACGACGCTGCCCTCCTTGAGATCGAACACCAGGGAGTGGCGCTTGCCGGCCTCGACCAGGTCGATCGTGAGCATCCCGCCGGCCGCGCGGCTCTCGAGATCGATCTCCACGCCGAGATCTCCCACCCAGCGATGCCCGCGCCCCTCGGCGCCGGAGTTGTAGGGCTGCACGTCCCGGATCAGGTCGGGCTGCGGTTGCTCGCCGGGGTCGCCGGTGCGCAGCAGGCGGTCCCACGCCTCGGCCGCCGGGATGAGGTGACGGAAGCGAAGCATCGCGGTCTCGCCGGCGGCGCAGGCGACCTCGAAGGAGCGGCCGTCGTCGCCGGTCGTCCAGCGGCCCTGGCCGGCGCCGCCCCCCGACCAGTCGGTCCAGGCGTGCGGCCACCCCGCGGCCACGAGTTCCGGCGCGACGTGCCGGCTGTCGTGAACGAGCTGGAGCATCGCCCGCATCGTGCGCGGCGGCTTGCGTGCGACGACCGGCTCCTCGTCACCGCGGCTCGTCCAGATGTCGCCGCCCGCGATCGTCACGGTCTCGCCCGGCAGTCCGACGAGCCGCTTGATGTAGTTGGTCTTGGCCTCCTCGGGATACTTGAAGACGACGACGTCCCACCGCGCCGGCGAGGTGACGTCGTAGGCGAACTTGTCGACGAGGATGCGGTCGCCGTTGAACGACGGATAGTTCGGGTCGGCGATGCGATCGACGCCACGCGGGATCGTGAGGGGCGTGATCCGGCCGCAGTTGGGACAGGTGGCCCGCGACACGAGCTTCGTGCCGAGCTGGCGGCGCACGAGCGCCGCGCGGGCGGGGTCACGGTCGTCGGCCTCGAGGCGTGCGAGCTCGGCCTGCAGCCGGCGCGACTCCTCGTCGTCCTCGCTGCTGCAGCCGACGCGGAAGGGCAGCGCGCATGACGTGCAGGCGAGATCCTTGTGGCGGCCCATGAGCGTGGGTGCCATCGAGCCCGTCGGAATGACGAACGCCTCCGCCTCGAAGGCGCGAAAGAGCAGTGCCAGCGTGAAGGCCACGACGATCGATTCGACCGTCTCGCGCCCCCAGCCACGGGGATCGGGCCTGCCGCCGGCCGGTCCTGGGGTGGCCTTGGCTCCGGCCGTGCCAGCCGCGTCCGGCCGCGTTCCGCCATTCCGATCACCGGCCATGCATCGATCTCACACGGGATGCGGGCCACGGGCGGCGTCGCCGAATCATGTGCCTCGCCACGCGCCAGTCTACCGCGTGCCGTCGCGGGGGCGGCTCACGGCTCGAGGAGGCCGCGGACCGCCTCCGCCACGTCCTCGTAGGTGAAGGGCCGGCCCAGGCGCTTCTTCGCGTCGTCATCGTCGAACCGCTGCGCGAGCGAGCCGTCGCGGGCCCAGACATAGACGGCCGGCACGCTGTCGAGCTGGAGCTTGCGGTACATCGCGTCGGCATCCTCGCGCGTGAGCATGTTGACGACCCGGCCGGCGCCCACGCTCGTGAGAAACGCGCGCACCGGCGGCAGCACCTCCTCCGGCGTGCCGATCCCCTCGTAGTCGAACGACAGCGAGAGGCAGGCGACGCCGTCGGGGTGCGCCTCGGCGAGCGCCACGAGCCCGGGAAACTCCTTGACGCACGGCGGGCAGGAGGTGCTCCAGCAGTCGAGCACGACCACCTTGCCGCGGCGGGCCTCCACGGCCGCCATGAGCCCGGCATGGTCCACGAGCGCGACCTCGACGGCCCCGGCCTCGACCGCCGGGGACGGCGCCGGCACCTCGTTGGGTGCGTCTGCGCCTGCGTCGGCCACGGCCGCGGCCGGCGGAGCCGGAGGCGTCGCGGGCGACCCGCAGCCGATCAGGGCGACCCCGGCGAGCCGGATCGTCGCCGCCCGGACGAGCGGCAAGAATGCTACGGCATGGGGCAGAGGCCTCGTCCGGTCCGAAAGTCGCGCGGATGCCATCGTGGGCCGATTCGAGCACATACGCCACAAGCCTCCCGAGAGCCTTCCGGTGCCGCGCGATCTGGTGGTCGCGTGCGCGGCGATGCGAAGCCACGTCAACCTGTCTCACATCGTACGAACCTGCGGCTGTTTCGGAATCTCCCGGGTCATCGCCTGTGGTGCCGCCGGCCTGCACGGCCGGATCGCCCGAGACGGCGGCCTCTCCGTGGGCCTCGACGTGCACCGCTCCCTGCCGCCGGTGCTCGACCGACTCCGCGCGGAGGGCTTCCAGCTCGTGGGTCTCGAGCAGACCACCCACGCCGAGCGGCTGTTCTCGTTCGCCTTCGTCCCGAAGACCGTGCTCGTGGTCGGGAACGAGCGCACGGGACTCGAGGCCGACGTCCTGTCGCGGCTCGACCGCGTGGCGGAGATTCCGATGGCCGGGCTGCCCCACAGCCTCAACGCGGCCACGAGTGCCGCGATCGCGATCTACGAATACTGCCGGCAGCATCCGGCGGAAGGCGGCGGGCCGTGACGCTCGTCATCGGGGCCGACGAGGCCGGCTACGGACCCAATCTCGGCCCGCTCGTGGTGGCGGTCACGGCCTGGGATCTCGCGCAGGAGCCTCGAGAGGCGGCGGCCGCACTCGACGCCGCCGTGGCAGCGGCCGTGGATGCGGCGGCGGGCACAGGGGCCGCACCGTCGTGGGCCGATTCGAAGCTCGTGCATCGTGGCGGCGCGGGCTTCGGTGCGCTCGAGCGTGGCGCGCTCGTCGCGCTCGCGGTCGCCCGTGGCACGGTTCCGGAGGCCTGGACGCCGCTCACCGTGGCGGCAGGCGTCACGGGCTCCGGGCAGCGCGGCCCGCCCGAGGCGGCGGCGCGGGAGGCCTTGCGGCTCCCGATCGGGAACGACTCCGCCGCCGACGTGGCGACGAGCGCGGCGGCGGTGCGGGCAGCGCTCGTCACGCGCGGCGTGCGCGGCCTGTCGATCGGCTTGGCGATCGTCGACCCCGGGGCGTTCAATGCCCAGCTCGACGCCGGCCTCAACAAGTCCGACCTGCTCTCGAAGGCGACGCTCGACCTCGTCGTGCGGTCAGTGCGATCGGCCGAGCCGGCGGTCATCTGCTGCGACCGGCACGGCGGCCGTAAACGCTACGCGCCGCTGCTGGTGCGCCACTTCGGCTCGCCGCTCGTGCAGGTCGATGAGGAGACCGTCGCCCGCTCGGCCTACACGCTCCCCGAGCTCGCCGTGCGGATCGAGTTTCGCGTGCGCGCGGAGGCGGCCGCACCGGTCGCGGTCGCGAGCGTGGTGGCGAAGTACGTCCGCGAACTGGCGATGCGTGCCTTCAACGAGCACTGGGGGAGTCTCGCGCCCGGGCTGGGGCCGACGGCCGGGTATCCGGAGGACGCGGCCCGCTGGCGGTCCGCCGCGGCCGCGGCGGTGGGGGCGGCGGGCGTGCCGTGGGACGAGATCTGGCGCCGGGCCTGAGCGGGCGCGGTCGGCGAGGCCGTGCACCGCGGGCGCGCGAGGTTGCCTGACGCGGCGCCGTACCGCAGAATCTCGTCCATGTCCGTGCTCACCACCCGTCTCTACGTCATCCGCCATGCCGTCGCCGAGGATGGCCCCGATGACTTCGCGCGTCGACTCACGAAGAAGGGACGCAAGGCGTTCGCGCGGCTCGTGCGCCGGATCGGGGCCGCGGGCGTCGAGGTCGACGTGATCGCGACGAGCCCGCTGGTCCGCGCCCGGGAGACCGCGGAGATCCTCGCGGAGGAACTCGGCGGAGGACCGCGGGTGGAGGTGGTCGATGCCCTCGCCCCGTCGGCCGACTGGGAGGCCCTCGTCGAGTGGACCGTGCAGCAGGATGCGGAACGTGTCGCGTGGGTCGGTCACGCGCCTTCGGTGGGCCGGCTGGTCGCCCTCACGGTGGGCGACGGCACCGCGGCCGTGCGGATGCAAAAGGGTGCCGTGGCGGCGATCCGCCTCGATGACGGCCCCGGACAGCCGGGCGAGCTCGAGTGGCTCGTGACGCCGGCCTTCGCGGACTAACGACGCGGCTCCACCCGGCCGTTGCCGGCGCCTACACTGGTCCCGGCCTGGGCGATCGTGCCCGATGTCTCCCGCGACCCGGAGAGTGAACTGTGAGCCACGCTGTCCCCGCCGTTTCTCGTTCGCACCGCCCCCTCTTCACCGTCGACCACTGCGGCGGCTCGCGCGACGGTCGCCTGCCGGATGCACGCCTGACGGGGGCCTCGTCCGTGGCCCTCGCATTCATCGTGGCG
>CAIWZS010000553.1 GCA_903917235.1 uncultured Planctomycetaceae bacterium
CGCTGTGGCCGCAGCGGCCACACGCTCGTCGAGCGTTCGCCGACCCCCTCGCCTCCCTTCTCCAGGCTGCCAACTCGTCGCTTCAGCAAAACGGGATGCGCTCTGGGGTGCATCCCGATTTGGTGTAGCGACGGCTTCGGGTCGGCAAAAGTCTCGTCGCGTGGGCCGAGGCGGCCCAAAGCTCCTCGAGCGTTCGCCGACCCCTCGCCTCCGTCTCCAGGTTTGCCAAGTCGTCGCTACAGCTCAACCAGATGCGCTCTAGTCCCGCGGCGGTGCCGCGTCGGTCAGTTCCACGCCGAATGCGGCCGCGATGGTCTCGATCGCGGTGGCGTGCGCGGGCGGGGCGTGCCGCCGCCAGTCGCCGAGATGCTCGCGAAACGTCCGCGGCTGCGACGGCCTGGCCGCGTTGAGCCACGGCAACGCGGCCCAGAACTCCGGCTCTTCCTCGAAGAACGGCAGCAGCGCCACGGCGACGATCCGGGCATTCTCGCGGTCGGTGGGCACCGTGGGCAGCACGTCGCGGTGCCGGGCGTACCAGTCGGCGAGTGCCATCCCCTCGGGCAGCCGCCCCTCGTCGATGAGCCGTGCGGCATAGTCCGCGAGCGACGTCGCGTAGTCCCGCCAGTTCGGGTACGGCGGCGTCTCCCGCCACGCGTCCGCCATGCGTCGCAGCACGTAGATGCTCGCGAGCTCGCACAACGCCTCCTCGAACCAGCGGTTCCCCGTGTCGTCGCGGTCGAATCGGCAGAACACGTGGCAGAGTTCGTGACCGAACTGATAGGCGTACTGCGACCAGAACGTGCCGCCGGTGTTGAGGTGCACGCGCACCGCCCCGTCCTCGGCGCGTTCGAACAGCGAAATCGGTCCACCCCGCGGACGAACCTCGATCACGATGACGCCGGCACCGGGCACGTGGGGCAGGAGCGCGTCGACGACGGAGCCGAGCACCGCACGCACGTCCTCGGGCACCGCTCCCTCCCATTCCCCGTCGTCAGCCAGACGCAGCGTGACCGTGGAGGTCACGCCGCCGGCGGCTGCGAGGTCCGGCGGCCGAGCGGGACCGTCGGGATCGGCCGCATCCGTGCGGCGATCGTGGAGCGACGTGCCGAGGACGATCACGAGGGCCGCGCCGATCACGACGGCACCGACCGACGACCGCAAGCACCCGCGTCTCGTGACGTCGTCCACGTCGTCGTGCATCACGCCGTCCGCCCTCAGCCCGCCCACACGCTGCCACCGATGATCGTCCGCCGACAGGCCAGCCGCCGGTTGAGGATCACGAGGTCGGCGCGCTTGCCCGTCTCGATGCTGCCCGCCTCGGCCTCGATCCCGCTGCGCTCCGCCGGCGTGAGCGATGCCATCCGCACCGCCTCCACCAGCGTCGCACCAGCGGACCGCACCATCGTGCGCACCATGTGGTCCATGCCCGCCACGCTGCTGGCGAGCGCGTCGCCGACCCGCCCCACGGCACCGTCACTTTCGAACCACGGGCCGTCCGCCTCCGAGCCGAATCGATAGCGTCCCGGGGGCATGTCGAGCGCACGACTCGAATCGGTCACGAGGCAGACCCGTTCCGCCCCCTTCATGCGCAGGGCGAAGGCGAGCAGCTCCGGGGCGAGGTGCCGCCCGTCGGCGATCACCTCGGTGCTCATCGCCGGCTCCGCGAGGACGAACTGCTCCATGCTCGCCTGCATCGGCGCCCCGAATCGGGCGCGGAGCGACGGCACCGAACTCATCGCACACCAGAAGTGATCGACGTGGCGCATGCCGGCCCGGAACGCGGCGACCATCTCCGACCAGCTCGCGTTCGAGTGACCGCAGGTGACGAGGCAGCCACGGCGGCGGGCGGCCCGATAGAACGCGACGGCTCCCGGCAGCTCGGCGGCGCAGGTGGCGATGCGCACGAGCCCGTCGCGAAACCATCGGCCGTACTCGGCGGCGGCGGGGTCGCGGCGGGCTTCGGCGGCGTGGCATCCGGTCTTGCCGGCCGCGAAATAGGGCCCGTAGAGGTGCACCCCCGCGAGCCGTGCCCCGACCTGCGGCCGCCAGGCGGCACG